>JBDQHQ010000015.1:0-16457 GCA_040264795.1 Akkermansiaceae bacterium
CATGCGCGTTTTGGAGCTGTTGCCAAAACCTACACCTATGACTTGTGTCTGGCGCCGGTCTTGCCTCCGCTGAGTGCAGGTCTGGCATGGCATCTGCCTCGTCAACTCGATCCCGATTCTTTGGCCAAGGCCCTCGACATTTTGCAGGGCAAGCATTGCTTTCGGGCCTTTGCTGCCAAACGTGGCAACGAAACCGAGGAGACCGAATACGTGAGGTCGCTGAGTCAGTGTGAACTCGAAACAACAGAGGATGGCTACAAAATCACTTATTCAGGCAACGGCTTTCTCTATAAAATGGCCCGACTATTGACGGGGGCTGCGGTCTATGCAGCTCAGGGCCGCCTGCGCTTGGATGATCTGGGTAATCTACTCGACCAGCCTGCGGAGCTTCCCCATGGCAGATCTCCGTTTTGCGCTCCACCGGATGGACTCAGCCTGCACCACGTCACTTACTGAGCAGCAAAAAAGAAAACGCGCCACACGATCGAGCGTGGCGCGTTTGCTGTGATGGTTCTTGGGCTGGAATGACCAGCTTTGTGATTAGTGAGCCTTGCAGAACTCCTCGAAGCGAGTCAGGCCCTCATTGAGCACGTCGAGGGTGGTGCAGTAGCTGAGACGGATACTGTTGTCATTACCAAAGGCAATACCCGGAACTGCGGCCACACGATAACGATTGAGAAGTTTGTCGCAGAGATTGACTGATTTGAGACCGAGTTGCTCGGTGTCTACTAAGCAATAGAAGGCTCCTTGAGGCTCGGTGACTTTGATGTTGTCTACACTACTGAGGCGACCGTAAACAAATTGACGGCGAACATCGTATTCAGCATTGAGATCCCTGATAAAATCCTTGCCGCCTTCCAGGGCAGCGAGGGCACCATACTGGGCAAAGGTGGTTGCGTTGGAGGTTGTATGTCCCTGGATCTTGGACATTGCCTCGGCAATGGGCTTGGGGGCGGCGGTGTAGCCAACACGCCAGCCTGTCATGGAGTAGGCTTTTGAAAAGCCATTGACTGTGATGGTTAGGTCGTAGATGTCCTTGCTGAGAGATGCAATACTGGTGTGCTTGGTTTCACCGTAAACGAGGTGCTCGTAAATTTCATCTGCAAGAATGATGATGTCCTCATAGAGAGCAACTTCCCCAAGGGCACGGAGCTCATCTTCGGTATAAACAGATCCCGTGGGATTGCCGGGAGTATTGAGGATGATCATCTTGGTGCGCCCGGTCATGTGTTCTTCGAACTGCTCCGGCGTGATCTTCCAGTTGTTCTCAGCTGTGGTTTCAACAAAAACAGGCTCCCCACCGGCAAGGCGAACCATTTCCGGATAGCTTACCCAGTATGGGGAGGGGATGATGACCTCGTCTCCCTCTTCGCAGACTGCCAGAATGGCGTTAAAACAGGACTGTTTGGCGCCGGAGTTCACAACAATTTGGCGAGGATCATACTCAATACCATTGTCTTGCTGGAGTTTGTTGGCAATGGCTTCCCTGAGCTCAGGGATACCCGATGCCGGAGTGTACTTGGTTTTGCCTTCTCCAAGCGCTTGAACAGCAGCTTGCTTGATGAAGTCAGGAGTGTCCTGATCCGGCTCGCCACCTGCGAGTCCGTAAACTTCCTCGCCTCGGGCCCTCATGGCTTTGGCTTGGTTGGTGACTGAAAGGGTAAGGGAGGGGGCGACTTTGTTGACGCGTGATGAGATGGAATCCATGGTGCTGTATGATTTAAAAACAGTTGATACGTTCACCCACGGAGGGGGTAACAGTGATTTTCACAGCACACCCCCCTGCGAGGTGGTGAGGATTGGTTATCTTATAATTTTTCTGATGCAAGCCAAATGGTGCATTCTTGCGACAATTTCTTTCAGCCAGATCAACTGCTACAGCGTCCCGCGAGCCGTCATCCATTTGCCTTTGCGCACGACTTGAGAAAACGAGAGGCCCGACTTTTCTGCGATTGCGCGAGTTTCATCCCACTGGTCGTGGAGTATGCCGGAGACAACCATATCAGCGTCTTTATCCATGGCTTTGACGATGGAAGGAAATGCCTGCTGCAAAATCGTGGAGAATAAATTGGCTACGACCACGGGCCACTTGCGCTGCGGCTTCCATTCGAGCACATCAATTTCTGATATTTTAACCAAACTGACCTCATTGCGTCGAACATTCCGGCGTGCCACCTTGACCGCCTGAGGATCAAAGTCCATGCCGTGGCAGTGATGAGCTCCCAGCATACGGCCAGCGATGGCGATCACTCCGGAGCCGGTGCCGAGATCGAGCAGGTCCCAGTCGCTGGATGAGCGCTCCTTGGCGATATCGACCAGAAAACGCAAGCAAGTAGAGGTGGTGGCATGGTCTCCAGTGCCAAATGCCATGTCAGCGGGGATTTGTATAATGTGCCTGCCGGGATATTGCTCAGCGAGCTTTTGCCGGGCATTGTCATCACGCGATCCGCTGATAATGACGGAACTTCTGATCTTGATCGGAGGCCGGGATGGTTCGGTGACAGCGGCCCAATTCTTGTGTGCCAGCTTACGAATACTACCACCGAATTGTTTTTTGATCGCCACGGCCTCTTGTTCCGTCTTGGTGTAGACTTCGACACGGACCGTCTTGTTGGTTTTGAGCCGGGTAATTACGGTGTTGGGATTGCCATAAAAACGGTCTTCCCATGCATCCATCCACTGGATTCCCGATAGTTTTGACCAGACCCACATGGTTGAGCTAAACACATCTCATAGTGTGGGGGGAATCAAAAACCACCGCATCGCAACTTTTATTGCTCTTTTACTTCCGGTTCAGGCTCAAGTAATTCACCACATTTCCTGCAATACAATGCGTCCGGCAGGTGGCCATGAACGCCGCAGCCGGGACAGGCATCCGTGGTCTCATCAGGACGCATGGCAACTCGTATCATGTCACTGGCAACGATGCCTGTGGGAACCGCAATGATCGCATATCCGGCCAGCACCATGATGGAAGTGAAAAACTGTCCCAACACAGTCTGTGGGATGATATCACCAAAACCCAAGGTGGTAATCGTCACGATGGAATAGTAAATACTTACGGGAATGTTGGTAAAGGAAGTGCCCGCTTCTCTACCTTCAACAATGAACATCACAGTACCGGCAATCATCGCGAGTATCAGAACTGCAAAGAAAAATACGGTGACCTTGGCCCGTGAGGCAGCAAGGCCTCGCATGATGGTATTGGCTCCGCGCACGTGGGAGACCATCTTAAGAACCCGGAACATCCTTAAAAGTCTGAGCAGGCGGATGACGGCGTAGGGGGTGCCTCCGCCAAAAGCCAGGGCAATGTAGCTTGGCAGGCATGAGAGCAGGTCAACAATACCGTAAAAACTGAAGATGTATTTCACGGGTCGTCTGACCAGCCAAATACGCAGTAAGTATTCGATCGTGAAAATGATGGTAAAAAACCATTCTGCAATCGCTAATTCCCTGTGATAGATTGCGTCTATCTCGGCCACACTCTCAAGCATCACCGCAAGCACGGATGCTGCAATCACCCAGAGCAAAGCTATGTCGAAAAACTTTCCTGAGGGGGTTTCGGCCTCAAATATGATTTCCCAGAGCTTCTGCTTGAAAGAATAGCGTTTGCCCGTGGTTTCTGCTGGGTCGGAGTTATCCTCGGAATGCTGCACGAGCCTGATATTGCTGGAATGCGATGAGTTTGTCAATTGAACCCTCCGAAGCTGCTTGTGGACGAAAATTTCATGAAAAGCCCGCAGATTCAGCGAGATTTGGGTTGACATGTCATTGCCTCGCTCCTAGGTTGCGCGCCCCTCGACATGAGGTGGGTGGACGTTTCCACCCTGGGAAGCCGGTGAGCATCGCCCTTTTATCGGGCACGCAAGCCATTTATCATAAACTACTAAACCAATGAAAACTTTTTCAGCCAAAGCTCAAGATGTAGAGCGCAAATGGTATGTGATCAACGCCGAAAACAAGGTGCTTGGTCAAGTCGCAGTTGAAGCCGCCAACCTCTTGCGCGGTAAAAACAAAACTATTTTCACCCCTCACGTTGATACCGGTGACTTCGTCATTATCACCAACGCTGAGAAAGTTGTCCTGACCGGCAACAAAGAGGGCGAGAAAATCTACACCCGTTACACCGGTTATGTTGGTAACCAGAAGATCGAGACTCCCAAGCAGGTGCGCGCGCGCCGTCCTGAGCTTTTGCTTGAGCGTGCCATCCGTGGCATGGTTCCACACAACAAGCTCGGAGACGCCATCTTCAAGAAGCTCAAGGTTGTAGCTGGTCCTGATCACTCTCACGAGGCACAGCAGCCTGAAGAATACGAGATCAAGTAGCCGATCGTTACCGAATCATTTTTTCAACCATTTATCCCATTATTTCAATGAGCGAAGCCACTACATACAGCGCCACAGGTCGCCGCAAATCATCAGTTGCCCATGTCTGGGTCACTTCAGGCGACGGAAAAATCACCGTCAACAATCGTCCTTTTGAGGAATACGTGCCCACGGTGACACTGCAAAACTCAGTTCTTGAGCCATTCCAGAAAGCCAAGCTGGCTAACAAGTTTGATGTCAAAGTCTCCGTCAAAGGGGGAGGTATCGCAGGTCAGGTAGGAGCGATTCGCCTGGCGATTTCCCGTGCCCTTTGTGAACAGGATGAGGAGCTGAGACCAGCCCTGAAAGAGGCCGGCCTGATGCGCCGCGACCCCCGCCAGAAAGAGCGTAAGAAATACGGTCAACCCGGCGCGCGTAAGAAGTTCCAGTTCTCCAAGCGCTAATCCAACACTCAATCAACACAGCCAACCATTCAAGCTATGTCCAAACATTCATCACTCAAAGTATCCGGCAGTGCCGGTGGAAAGCGTTCTGTTCTCAAGCGTTTTGAGCGCATCAAGTTGCTCAAGGAGCGCGGGCAATGGAAAAAGGGGAAAAGCCCTATTGGCCTTCCAAAAACCAAGCCTGAGGCCTAGGAAACAGAGAATGCTGAATTCATATTCTGCGCATTCTTCACACTCACTATTTCAAACCCGCCCCATGAGAGCATTGGGCGGGTTTTCTTTGCCATCCATTACCGAGCCCCAGATCGCAACCAATTACCGATATCATGTCACCAAATTCCGAGGGCATCCGGCTCAACAAATACCTTGCCTCATGCGGCGTGGGCTCACGGCGTGCCTGTGACGCCCTTGTTCAGGAGGGTAAGGTATTTGTCAATAACAGCCGCTGCGAAAATCCGGCGACACGTATCGGGCCGGATGACATGGTTCGCGTTGGTCGTAAAAATGTCAGCCCGCGCAAAACAGAGGTGGTTTTGCTCAACAAGCCGGCAGGCTTGCTATGCACGGCACAAGACGAGCTGGGCAGGGATACGATCTATGAAATTCTTCCTCCCAAACTGCGCCATCTCAAAAACGTGGGTCGCTTGGACAAGGATTCCGAAGGGTTGCTGGTTCTGACCAACGATGGCGAGTTGGCTTTGAATTTGACCCACCCGACTCAGAAAGTCGAAAAGGAATATCTGGTCACACTTAATCAAGCCTTTGCCAATGAGTTGATGGATCAATTGGTAAGCGGAGTCCACACTCCTGAGGGGCGTGCCAAGGCCAAGTCCGTGCGCCGTGTATCTCCGCGCCGGGTCAGAGTCGTTCTTGAAACCGGCTTGAAGCGTCAGATTCGCTACATGTTTGATGCGCTGCATCTTAAAGTGGTTAAGTTGGTGCGCGTCCGTATCGGCACATTGGAAGACAGAAGCCTCGAGTCTGGCCGTTGGCGCCATCTGGATGAGGCTGAGATTGAATCCCTCAGTCAGAACCCCATAGCGAGGAAAACTCCAGCTGATGTGATGCGAGCGACCCGAAAGCGCCCTGCACGTAAAGTGGCCCGCAAACAAACCCGCCGTCCTGCCAAAAAAAGAACGGTTCGAAAAGTAGTCAAGCAGCGTGCCAAGCAGGCAGCTAAAAAATTACCCCGCAGGAGAAAAAAGTAGATTGTCCTCGAGTAGATAGCTGTCTAGGTTCTGAGAATCATTGCAACGTAGACTAGCTGAATATGAGTAACAATATCGAAAGCCGCCTTAGCGAAGAACGCGAATTTAAACCCTCCAAAGAGTTTTCCAAGAAAGCAAGAATATCGAGCATGGCGCAGTACAAGCGCATGCACAAGGAGTCTGTTGAGAAGCCTCATGTTTTCTGGGCACGTGAGGCCAAAGAGCTAAACTGGGGCAAAAAGTGGAGCAAGGTTCTGGATTGGAAAGCTCCCTATGCGAAGTGGTTTGTCGGAGGTAAGACCAACGTTTGTGTCAACTGTGTTGATCGCCATGTCGATGAAGGGCGTGGCAACAAAGCCGCCTTCCTCTGGGAGGGGGAGCCGGGTGACAAACGCACTTTAACCTATAGCCAACTGCAGCGCGAAGTTTGCCGTTTTGCCAATGTGCTCGAGGCCAATGGGGTGAAGTCCAAGGACCGCGTGCTTATTTACATGCCCATGGTTCCGGAGGCGAGTATTGCGATGCTCGCCTGTGCCCGCATTGGTGCAGTTCATTCCATTGTTTTCGGTGGTTTTTCCGCTGAATCGATCAAAGACCGCCTGGATGATTCCGAAGCAAGCTGTGTGATCACGGCAGACGGAGGTTGGCGCCGGGGTAGTGTGATTGACTTAAAAGCCAACGTGGATGAGGCCCTGAAACGTGACAAGTTTGTCAAGAAAGTCATCGTGCTCAAGCGCACCGATAATACCGTGAAAATGAAGCGTGGGCGTGATGTCTGGTGGCACGATGAAGCCGCCAAGGTGCCGGGGACTCACAAGGCAAAGCTGTTTGATAGTGAGCATCCTCTGTTCATTCTCTACACATCCGGGTCGACTGGTAAGCCAAAGGGAATTCTCCACACATCCGGGGGTTATATGGTCAATACCTATGCTACCTGTAAATACATCTTCGATATGCGCGATGATGATGTTTACTGGTGCACGGCGGATGTTGGCTGGATCACCGGGCACTCCTACATCACCTACGGGCCGATGCTCAATGGCGTCACTCAGGTCATGTACGAAGGGGCTCCCAACTTCCCTGATTTCTCTCGCTTCTGGCAGATTATCGAGGAATACGGGGTGACGATTTTCTACACGGCACCAACGGCTATTCGCGCCTTCATCAAGGCGGGAGATGAACTGGTTGATAAGCACGACTTGTCATCATTGCGTCTGCTCGGAACAGTGGGTGAGCCTATTAACCCGGAAGCCTGGATGTGGTATTACAACAAAATCGGTGGTGGCCGCTGCCCGATTGTTGACACATGGTGGCAGACAGAGACGGGTTCGATTATGATTTCACCGATTCCAGGTTGCACTCCAATCAAGCCAGGCACTGCCACGGTGCCGTTCTTTGGTGTTGATGCTGCTATTCTCGACGAGTCCGGTGAGGAGTGTAAGGCGAACGAGGGCGGTAGACTGGTTATCCGCAAACCATGGCCAAGCATGTTGCGCACGATTTACCGTGATAAAAAACGCTACAAGGACACCTACTGGAGTGATTATCCCGGTATGTATACGGCTGGTGATGGTGCGCGCCGTGACCGGAAGGGAAATTTCTGGATTGTGGGTCGTTTGGATGATGTTCTCAACGTATCAGGCCACCGTCTCGGTACAGCTGAGGTGGAGAGTGCTCTCGTTGCTCACAAAACAGTAGCTGAGGCTGCTGTGGTGGGGCGGCCGCACGATATCAAGGGACAGGCTGTGGTAGCCTTTGTTACTTTGAAAACCGGGGTCAAAGGAACGGATGCGCTACTCAAAGAGGTGCGCAATCATGTTGGCAAAGTCATCGGTGCGATTGCCAAACCGGATGATGTTTACTTCACACCTGCATTGCCCAAAACACGCTCGGGTAAGATCATGCGCCGTCTTCTCAAAGAGCTGGTGGCCACGGGCAAAGCGACAGGCAACATGACCACGCTCGAAGATATCAACGTGGTCAAGAACCTGGAAAAACTGGTTAACAAAAAGTAATCAGTAACCAAGCTTGTTCATCTGATTCGCATGCCGGCAAGTGATTTTCATTTGCCGGCATTTTTCTCTTAAGAACCTCATCCACGAACGATCCTTGTCTGATAAATTGCTGATCGTAATCCGGCACTTTCTATGATTTATTAGGGTATCTTATGGGCACGCTGACATGTCAGGAAATGAGGCAGCTCGAGGAGCAAGCTTTCAAGCAGGGAGCTACTCCTGAGAGCCTGATGGAAAAAGCCGGCCGTGGAATCGCTCACGCAATTCTCCGGCGTTTTTCAAAGCAAGGAACGGTGATTGCTTGCATCGGCTCTGGTAATAATGGTGGAGATGCTCTGGTAGCTACCCGTTATTTGGCCGAGGCAGGATGGAAAACGGGAATTCGTTGTCTGCACGAAAGCTCAGAACTAGGGGCGCTGCCTCGCAAGAAGCTTCGTGAGCTGGGAGATTGTTCCATGAATACCTGCGCGCCTGAGTATGATCCAGAGCATCCTCTGATTTTGTTGGATGGTTTGTTAGGTATTGGTGCCAAAGGTCCGCTGCGCCAACCCTTGGCAGACTTGGCGGCCTGGATGAATGATACACGTCTGTCTCATGGGGCGCAGACTATTGCGATGGATATTCCTTCGGGGGTTGATGCTGATAGCGGGGAAGTCCATGACGGGGCGGTTGTCGCTGATTTGACTCTAACCATTGGCGTGCCGAAGCCGGGACTTTTTTCTTCCAAGCTTGTTCATCACACGGGGGCTATCGAACTTGTGCCCCTCGATGAGCTCCCCGTTCCCAGTGGTGGGGATCTGTGCCTCAGCGATGTGCACAGCCTGCGAGGCATTTTGCCGCGCAGAGACCATGATTTTCATAAAGGAGATGCCGGCAGGGTGGGAATTCTTGCTGGATCCCGCGGTATGTTGGGTGCTGCCGTATTGTGTGCCAAAGGAGCGCTGCGATCAGGTGCGGGCTTGGTAACCTTGTTTGCTGACGAGTCGATCTACTCAATCCTTGCCCCGATGTTGCCTGCCGAGGTAATGCTGAGGCCGATCTCGGCACTTTCTGAGATTAACCAGGCTGAGTTTGATGCCTTTGCAGTCGGGCCGGGTATTGGGCTGGGGGATGAGGAGTCGGGCGAAGCTTATTTGTCTCTTCTCGAGCGTATGGCTATTCCTGTGGTTATTGATGCTGATGGTCTGAATCGAATCGCGGATATGGGTGCTGACCCATGCATAGGTCCCAATTTCATAATGACTCCGCACCCGGGAGAGCTCGTCCGGCTTTTTCCCGAGTGGGCAGGTGCAGACAGGGTGGATGTGGCAAAGGCTTTTCCAAAGCGATATGACCGCGCGACCCTCTTACTCAAAGGAGCTCATACCTTGGTGGCCCGATCCGGCTCCCCCGTGTATTTTAATGCAACGGGAAATGCCGGTATGGCAAGTGGTGGGCAGGGGGACGTGCTGACTGGAATCATTAGCTCTCTACTTGCTCAGGGGCTGGAGCCACAGGATGCCGCCCGCATGGGGGCCTGGTTGGCAGGTCGCGCAGCAGAGCTTGCCATCAGCCATGGCAATGAAAGTGTGCGTTCACTCGCCGCAGGGGACGTGTGTGATTGGCTTGGGCGTGCGTTTGTCGATCTGGGAAGTTCATGAAGCAAAAAATGGAGATAAACATGACCAATGATTACCGGCTTTCCTTACAGCGTGTTGCAGTAGTGTCTCATCCTGTCATTCAATCAAGATTTGAGCTGAGCTAATGCCCCATCCAAGTCCCGATACTCAACAAAAACAGCAGACCAAGACACAGAAAGATGTGCCTTGGAACGTTGTGGTGCTCAACGACCCTGTCAATCTCCAGAACTATGTTACCATGGTTTTTAAGAAGGTTTTTGGCTACAGCCAGTCCAAGGCTGAAACCTTAATGATGGAGGTTCACCGCCAAGGGCGTTCCATTGTTTGGACAGGAGGACGAGAAAAAGCGGAGCTCTATGTTCAGCAGCTCCATGGCTGGCAAATTCAAACCACGATGGAAAAAACCAGATGAAAGTTCTTCCGACCATGGAGGGAGGGCTATGTATCCTGCCTGAGTCCGAAGCTGATTGGGAAGAGCTTGAATTGATTTGCTCAGATGCTGTCCGTCCCTCACATCTCGCCGAGTCTCTGGCTGACTTGATGGATGAGCAAAGTGAGTGGGATGAGTATGTAGTACCCGATTTGGAGGAAAATTTTCAGAGTCAGACTCGTTTTGTAAATGCCGCCATCGAAAACGCGCGCAAGAGTCAGGAAGCGGTGGTATTCATATCCCCTGCGCAGGCGGAAAAATGGTATGGGGCTCTTAACCAGGCCCGCCTTTCCTTGCATGCGAGATACGATGTTGAGGAGATGAATGAGACCGCTCATTTGGATGAGATGGAACCCGAACCCAGAAGTGCTTATTTTAGGAACCGATTTTACCTATTGCTGCAGAGTATGCTGCTGGAATTTGTTCTGAACAGGGAGGGTTGATTCTAGCAGGTACACGTCAGCAGGGTTTCGCCACCGAGATTCTCAAGTGTGGTTTGATGATGAGCTTTATTCACTGAGCTCAGCAATTTTAGCCAGACAGGCTTCCTTACCTGTTGCCAGTGCTTCGCCCTCTTTATTGACAAGGACGTAGTGTGGAACACCCCTGCCTTGGTGCTCCATGATGTCTGTCTTGGCGAGGTCTTCTTTCATCACAGTGGGCCAAGGGAACTGAGCTTCCTCTGCCCATGCGGCTGCAGCATCCTCGGTGGAGTCAAGGCTGGCCATGATGAGCTCGACCTTGGCATTGCTTGCTATTTGATTTTTGTAGGTCTCCACAAACTGTGGAGCGCTCTTGCGGCATGGGGGTCACCAGCTTGCTGAAAAGTAGAGGAGGTAATAATCCGGTGCAGTTTCAAGTTTGTATCTGCTGTATCTCTTGCCGCTGAACATGACGAGCTTGCGGCTGATGCTGTTGCCGAACTTGCCAAGTTGATCCTTGGACGCTTCAGGAGCCTCTGCAGGCTGTGTTTTTTGCACTTCTTTTTGCCTTAGCCATTCACGGTCGGCTTCAGATAAGAGTGATAGTTTGAAGCTGACCATCTTGAGTCCCCTCATGATCGTGACTGTCTCTTCATTGTGCCTGATGTATTCGGCTTCGAAGCTTTTGCTGCCATCGGCACTCGTCCAGGTACGGGCATGGGCCGGCAGCATGACAATCAGGGCAGTCCCAAGATACAGAAGTAAGGTGCTTATTTTCATAACATTCTGACATATAACATGACAGCGGCATCGCATGGTTCAAGTGAAATGCGAAGCTTGCTTGGATGGAGTCTTGCCAATTGGGCTTTGCCGAAGCAGGTTGGCACCCGTAACCAGATAGCAATCCCGTATTATGCAAAACGAGAAATCCAGCAAACTTTTCAAGGCTGCTAAGGAACTGATTCCTGGTGGTGTAAATTCACCGGTTCGTGCTTTCCGCAATGTCGATGGTGAGCCTTTCTTTGTGAAACGGGCGAGTGGTTGCCGCATTCAGGATGTGGATGGGAATTGGATGATTGATTACGTGGGAACCTGGGGTCCGGCCATTCTCGGTCATGCACCCGAGTGTGTGATTGAAGCTGTCAACAATGCGGCCAAAGAGGGGGTATCATTCGGTATTCCCAATCCCTATGAGGTAGACATGGCACGACTGATTGTTGATTGGGTGCCTTCGGTGGAAAAGGTGCGCATGGTCAACTCTGGGACAGAGGCAACGATGAGTGCGGTGCGACTGGCACGCGGTTTTACCGGGCGGGACAAGGTGATCAAATTCGAAGGTTGCTACCACGGGCATGTTGACAGTCTTTTGGTGGCTGCCGGTTCAGGGGCACTCACTCATGGTGAACCTGATTCCGCGGGTGTGCCCTCGGCCTTTGCCGCAGAAACCATCACCCTTCCCTACAACGACATTGAGCGGGTGCGAGCTGTGTTTGAAAGTATGGGGGATCAAATTGCAGCGGTTATTGTGGAGAGTTACCCGGCGAACGCAGGTCTGATTTTCCCCAAAGAAGGCTACCTGCAGGGATTACGTGATCTGACGACTGAGTATGGTGCTCTTTTTATTTTTGATGAGGTGATGACGGGTTTCCGGGTGGCCAAGGGAGGTGTTCAAGAGCTTGAGGGCATTACTCCTGATCTCACTGCCATGGGCAAGGTGATCGGTGGCGGGCTTCCGGTAGGTGCGTTTGGTGGAAGGGCTGAGGTGATGGACTTCCTGGCACCTGACGGCCCCGTCTATCAAGCTGGCACCCTAAGTGGAAATCCATTGGCTATGGCAGCTGGTCTGGCGCAGTTACACGAGATGGAGCGTATTGATGGATACGGTAAACTCGAAGAACTGGGAGCCCGGCTTGAGGATGGCTTGCGTGCCATTCTTAAGAGCAAGGGGCTAGACTATCAATTCAACCGGGTCGGCTCGATGTTTTGTTTGTTTTTTACCGGTGAGCAGATTGTCGACCTCAAGAGTGTGATGAGCGCTGACAGTGCAGCCTTCAGGAAATTCTTCACTTCAATGCTCGAACAGGGCATTTACATAGCCCCTAGCCCCTATGAGACCGGCTTCATCAGCGTGGCTCATGGTAGTGATGAGATCGACGTCACACTCGAAGCAATGGATAAGGCTTTGTCCGTGATTTGATGGCTTAATTTCGCAAAGAATGCGGTTGCCTTCCCTCGATTACTCTCATAGGTTTTGCCAGCCTTAAGCCGGGATGGTGGAATTGGTAGACACGCTAGATTTAGGATCTAGTGCCCTTTGGGCGTGCAGGTTCGACCCCTGTTCCCGGTACTTTTTGGCAATGAACCAAGATCAAGCCTGTTGAAATTCAACCACTTCAGCTCGGTTTCATTGTCAGCTAGATCAGCGTGATCGACAAGTGAGGTAGCCATTGTCATGGAAGAAAACAAGAAACACATTCTGATCGGTGCCAGCTTGATCGTGCTTTTCTTCGTCGCCCTTGTTGGCATAGCGGCCTCTGCTTACTTGCCCGGATTTGCGGGGGAACTGGGTAGGATGTGCCTTGCCTGGATCACCAGCCCTTTCCTGATGGAGTCAGCCCTTTTTTTTCTGGCTCTCACCCTGCTCTTTGCCATCAACGCGTGGCGACGCAACAAAGAGGGCGAGGACTGGGTGCAGCTTGATGAAAATGGTAAACCCAGGCGGGAGAAATAATCCGGTCTGTGACAATGCAGACATCTGTTTTTGCATTACGGTGTCATCTGCTTTACTAAGCAGGTGGTTGCATTTTAAACTCAATCAAGCTCGCCCATGAATGATACCAAGCCTGTCGTAAAATGGATCCTCTTGATATTGTCCGTGGCTGCCTTTGGCCTCGGGCTCTGGCTGACGATTCAAAAGTGGACGGGTCAAATAAACAGCTTGGCAGGATGTGGTGCCGGAAGCGGTTGTGCCAATGTCTTGGGGAGTAAATGGTCGATGGTGTTGGGAATTGTCCCGGTGAGTGTTTTTTCATGCCTGCTGTATCTGGCCATGGTTGCCAGCCTATGGATGCGCGGAACCCTCGTCGACTGGGCACGTAGCCTGATGGCGTGGATGTTATTACTCGCTGCCATGTGGTTCATTGCCGTGCAGTTGTTTGTGATACGGGCAATTTGTCCCTACTGTATGATCATCCATGGTGTTGGCATTACGATCGGCTTAATCGTTCTGTTGTGTATGCCTCCCCTGAGAAAAACCAAGGCCTGGTTGATGCAGACTTTACTACCCGCAGTCATGCTGGTGGCAGCTCTGGCTCTCATCCAGCATTACGGACCTGAGCCGGAAACGCATCGTCTTGCCGAGTCGGTACTTGGAGACTCAAAGTCAAATTCTGCAACGCCTGATATTCACGCTCAAGGAGCGGGCCGAACTGTATTCTTTCTGGATAATGCCAAATCCTTCCGTATTGAGCAGTTGCCTCATCTTGGTAAGACCGATGCCAGTCATGTATTGGTGAAGTATTTTGATTACACCTGTGAAGCATGCCTTGATACCCATGAGCATCTCGACGATCTGTTGGCAAAATATCCGGGTCAATTGGCGGTGATTGTTCTGCCCGTACCGCTGGAGAGGGCGTGTAATCCACATCTTCCACTTGGCCTGAAAGACCACCGGAATGCTTGTAAGTTTGCCGAACTCGCACTCAGGGTCTGGCGGGCGGATCCCGAGATTTTCCCTTCATTTCATCAGTCTCTTTTTGAGTGCAGGGATCAGCCCTACGAGGTCGCTGAGGCAATGGCTTACGCGATGATCGATCCGAGCAAGCTTGATACGGTTGATCATAGCTGGGTAAGAAAGGTGTTAGAACAGAACGTCTCTGATTACAGTTTGTTTGTCCGAGACACACCGGTGATGCCCAAGTTGCTGGTCAAAGAAACCCTCATGGTGAATGGTAAAACCAAAGACAGGGAGACACTAGAGAGGCTACTCCAAGAGCAGCTTGGCATCGGGCGATGACATCGATCATTGGTAATGCGATGTCCGGTTTCCATTACGGATTGAATTTTTCCCGGACCATCTTGGAGAGGTGGAGTGAACCCTCTATTTTTGAATGGGATTGTTCCATTCAATTGCTAGTCTCATGCCATGGCCACGCTTGATTCAATCACAGACTATCTTGATACGGAGCTCAAACTCGCTGAGCTCCCTGATTATCCGGGAGCTATGAATGGTTTGCAGATAGCCAATGGCGGAGAGGTCAAAAAAATTGGTGCAGCCGTCGACGCCTCGCTACCTGTCTTTGAAAAAGCAGTTGCCCAGGGTGTTGATTTGCTTCTCGTTCACCACGGTATGTTCTGGCAGGGGGCTCAAGCTCTGACCGGACCTGTCTACCGCAAAACGAAACTGGCTTTGGATGCCGGAATGGCATTGTACAGTGCCCACATTCCCTTGGATGTTCATCCTGTATGGGGCAACAACAAGCAGTTGGCAAATGCCCTAGGGATGAATGACAGTGAGGCCTTTTTCGACTGGAAGGGGATTGAGCTAGGTGTTTGTCAGGAAATGGAGATGAGTTTTGGTGATCTCAAATCGTCTATCGAACAAGTGCTTGGGAGCAGTGTGCATGTGTGTGCCGGCGGCCGTGGGCAGGCAGGCAAGGTGGGTATCATAACC
The DNA here is from genome assembly GCA_040264795.1 of Akkermansiaceae bacterium. Taxonomy (GTDB): domain Bacteria; phylum Verrucomicrobiota; class Verrucomicrobiia; order Verrucomicrobiales; family Akkermansiaceae; genus Oceaniferula. The sequence continues at coordinate 15,136 of JBDQHQ010000015.1, forward strand.
GGTGGCGCTGGTTCAGAGGTGGAGGCCGTTGCGGCTTGTGGCATTGATACATTCATTACCGGTGAGGGTCCGCACTGGAGTTACCCCATGGCAGAAGAATTGGGTATGAACATCGTTTACGCTGGCCATTATGCCACAGAGACCTTCGGGGTCAGAGCCCTTGCAAACCATTTGCACACTGAATTTGGCCTGGACTCATGTTTCATAGACCATCCTACAGGGCTTTAAAAAGCGATGTTTTAGGAGTTTTTAAGCTAAGGTCGAACGAATTGGGGTTAGTATTGTTTCATAAATACTAAATATCAATATTTATTAAAATAATGCGAAAAAATATGATTTTTTGAAGAAAGGGGCCAAAAGCACCATTTAAGGCTTGCTAGAATGCTAGTTTTAATCTTTAATTCAGTTTCCCAAGCGGGTATAGCTTAATGGTAAAGCTCCAGCCTTCCAAGCTGATTATGCGGGTTCGATTCCCGCTACCCGCTTATCCACCAGTGGAGTGCATGAATCATACAAGATCTGATACCACCCCAACCAACCCCATTCCTAAAGAAAGGACCCTACAGTGAAAAACACAACGACAACCATCTGCACAGCAGTATTACTAACCCTCTCTCTTTCTGTGCATGCAGAAAACCCTAGCGCGGAGCAAATATCCGCAGCTGTAACAAAGAGTGTCACATCACAACCTGAAAAGGTCACGGACATTGTTTTTTCTCATATTTCTAAGAATGATGCTAGCGCATGTGAAGTCGTCAAGGCTGCCATCGTAGCATCCGGAGCCAACAAGGATCTTGTGGCTGAGATCGTGGAAGCTGCCACGGAGGCCGCTCCTGACAAAGTTCGCATCATCGGTCAATGTGCTGTAGCAGTTGCTCCTGATGCGATCGCTAAAGTTCAGGCCATTGTTGTAAAGTATGCTGCGACCTCTGGTGGCGACAGTGACTACAGCGGTAGCAAGCAAGGAGTTGGTGACAGCAAAGGAGCTCTCGGTGCTCTCAGTGCACTTCCCGGTATCCCAGCCAGCCCCGTTGGTGGATCCGCACCAGTTAACCCTCTGGATTTCCCAGGGTCTGGACCAGTTGGCCCGACACCAGGAGGACCCGGTGGATTCCCACTTTTCCCTCCCGGCCTCCAGCCTCCTACGGTTTTAACGCCGGTGACTCCCCCCGACAACAACGGATACAACGGAAATCCCAATACGCCACCAGACGATCGCCCGGGTGGAAGCGGAAATCCTAATGATTAACGAATTAGGATATTTTTTATCGTTCACTGGACTCTGCAGTCCGGTGGACGATTTTTTCTATTAAACTATAGAA
>JBDQHQ010000016.1:0-16455 GCA_040264795.1 Akkermansiaceae bacterium
AACCTCATCCCTGAGTTCAATGATCTCATTTACCGTGTCCGCTGGGAGGAAGCGCTTGAACGCCTACGCAAGACGAACACCTTCCCGGACTTTACCGGACGTGTCTGCCCTGCTCCTTGTGAGGGGTCGTGCGTATTGGGGGTTATTGAGCCTCCGGTGACCATCAAGAATATCGAGTGTTCCATCATCGATCACGGCTGGGAAAACAATCTCCTCACACCGAATCCTCCGGAAGAACGTACCGGCAAAACTGTCGCTGTTGTTGGCTCCGGCCCCGCAGGCCTTGCCGCAGCAGACCAACTCAACCAAGCCGGACACAAGGTAACGGTTTTTGAACGTGCTGACCGCCCCGGCGGACTACTCATGTATGGCATCCCCAACATGAAGCTCGACAAGAATGAAATCGTAGAGCGGCGCATCAAGCTGATGGAAGACGAAGGTATCGAGTTCAAATGCAATGTCTTTGTAGCCCAAGACAACGAGTGGACCCCCGCTCGTCTTCGCAAGGACTTCGATGCAGTCATTCTCTGCTGTGGCGCCACTCAGGCCCGTGAGCTCCCCATTGATGGCAGGGACACCAAAGGTGTCTATCAGGCGATGGAATTCCTCACTGAAAACACCCAGTATCAGCTTGATCACGATTTTGACGGCACTAATCCCGAACTCAACGCAACCGGAAAAGAAGTTGTCGTTATCGGTGGTGGTGACACTGGAACCGATTGCGTGGGAACCAGCATCCGACAAGGCTGCAAGAGAGTCGTTCAACTTGAAATCATGCCCCAGCCTCCTATGGAGCGCGCCGCCGATAACCCATGGCCGGAATGGCCGAAAGTATACAAGATGGATTATGGTCAGGAGGAGGCAGAAGCCACTCAAGGTGCAGATCCGCGCAGCTATCTGGTCATGACCAAGCAAATCCTCAAAGACGATGACGGTAATGTCACCGGCCTCGAGGTTGTTGATATCACTTGGGGCAAAAACGACGAAGGTCAGTTTGTGCCCCAGGAAGTCACCGGCACACTGCGCACCATTGATGCTCAACTCATCCTTCTCGCCATGGGTTTCCTTGGACCCGAGCAAAAAATCGTTGATCAATTCAAACTCGATACCGACGCTCGAAGTAACGTGAAAGCCGATCACGAAGTCTACACCACGAATGTGGAAGGCGTGTTCGCCGCTGGTGACATGCGTCGCGGCCAATCCCTGGTCGTGTGGGCTATTAATGAGGGACGCGGTGCAGCTCGCGAGTGTGACCGCTACCTCATGGGCAGCACTCAACTCCCCTAAGCGAGTTCACTTTTTGTAATAAACTCACAGACCGGGATGCTAAGCCATTCCGGTCTTTTTTTGCCTGCGGAAGCGCATATCTATTTCCCCATAATCATTTTGGCACGCATTATGCTCACTTGGTGTTGTGCTTGTTGCCTCATGCCAAGCACAATGAAAACAGAACGCAACAGCAACCCCAAACACCTAAAGTCATGCTAGTTACCGAAGACGAAGCCCGCAGGATGTTTTTCTCCCCTGAATGCAGACCATCGCCAAAAGAGATGGTCAAATTGCGAAAGTCTCTTCACCTGCCTGCACTCGAATTTGAGCACCAGGTCATGTATTGGACCGATGAGCTAGAACAGCGCATCAGGGCACTAAAAGCCAATAAACGCCAGTCCTGAGATGGATGGTTCAGTTGGAACCAAGTATAAAACCACGATCAAGAAACGAGGAACACGCAGCGAGTTTCTGGGTGATCTTCAATGGTGCGCGCGAGAGGAATCGAACCTCCACGTCCTTGCGGACACATGAACCTGAATCATGCGCGTCTACCAATTCCGCCACGCGCGCACTGAAGACGGGCGGAATGAAGCAGTTTGACTGGGAAATTGCAACCAAGATTTTACGGATTCGGCGACATTGCCTCCCCATATACCGAGCACCCAACATTACCTCCCCGCACCTTATCTACTTCCCAAGATGCGGTATTACTGTAGGAATAGTGCATTCAGTATGCCTTTTCCAGTCTCCAAGCTTCATGGTGAAATCGATGGCCAACCCGTGAACATCTACACCCTCCGTAACTCGTGCGGCATGAAGGCCAAGGTCAGCGAATTGGGAGCTCACCTCATAAGCGTAATGCTTGACGAGCAGGAGCTCACCATTGGACACGATTCCTTCGAGGGCTGGAGAAATAATTCCGATTACTACCTTGGTGCTACTTGTGGGCGTTTTGGTAACCGTATTGCAGATGGCAAATTTCAAATCGGCAAATCCCGCTACGAACTCGCAACAAATAATTCACCTGCAGACATTCCCTGCCACCTCCACGGAGGGCCGAATGGATATCATACCAAAATCTGGCGGGGAGAAGCGCTCTCTGATCAAAATGGACAGGGTGTTCGCTTTACACTCCATTCTCCTGATGGTGATGAAGCTTATCCGGGTAATATGGATATTACCGTCACCTACTGGCTCAATGACAACAACGAGCTCAGCTGGCATGTCGAGGCCACCACGGACCAATCCAGCCCCGTCAATCTAATCAATCACACCTACTGGAATCTAAGCGGAGACTTTGACTCACCCATCACTGATCATCTAATCCAGATTCATGCAGACTATTTCCTACCCACGAATGCCGGCATGATTCCCACCGGGGAAATACGCTCTGTGTTAGATACACCCATGGATTTCACCCGCCCTCGGGTCATTGGCAAACATATGCATACTCCCTACGAGCCTACCGAGATTGCCGGTGGCTACGATCACTGCTGGGTTCTGCGTGATCACCACGAAAAGAAGCCGGAATCACACACCGCGGCCATCGTTTATCACCCCGGCACAGGAATAACCCTTGAGGTCATGACCAATCAGCCCGGTATCCAGTTTTACAGTGGAAACTACCTGACTGGTGCCTTTGTGCATCGTTCAGGACTCTGCTTGGAAACCGGAGGCTTTCCTGACTCACCCAATCAATCTAACTTCCCCTCCTCTATTCTCAGACCAGGAGAGACTTACCAACACGACCTCATTTGGAGATTAAGCTGCTAAATTTCGTCTTTTCAGATGAGTTTAAGCCCCGTAGTATCCGCGAAGTCCGATTACCCCAGCTCCGTTCTGTAATCGAATCACATACCACAACATAAAATTATCATGCACCTTTGGATCATCGCATCGTTTCTGGCTTTCACAGGCTTCGCCGCATTCCTGACCTGGACCATTACCAGGAAAGACGAAAAAGGAAGTTCAGATGGTTTCTTCCTGGGTGGACGAAGCCTGACCTTTCCTATCATTGCCGGTTCTCTACTGCTGACCAATCTCTCCACCGAGCAAATGGTGGGATTGAATGGTGCCGCATTTAATGATGGCCTTAGTGTTATGGCCTGGGAGGTCATTGCCGTGATTGCCTTGGTTCTCATGGCTGTCTTCTTCCTACCAAAGTTTCTCAAAACAGGCATTACAACCGTACCCCAGTTTTTAGAATTACGCTACGACAGGAAAACCCAAACAGCAGCAAACCTGATATTCCTCGTTGCTTACGCGTTACTGCTCATCCCGATTATTCTCTACAGTGGTGCCGTCGGACTCTCTCAAATGCTTGACCTCAAGGGGCTGACTGGAATCGATGAGCCAGTCAACCTATTCGGACAAAGCATTGCCCCCGATACCATCATTCTATGGGGAACCGTGTGGCTCATTGGTATTATGGGATCTCTCTATTCCAGATTTGGCGGGCTCCGCACCCTGGCCGTTCTTGACACCATCAACGGCATCGGTTTGCTCGTTGGGGGCTTTATGATCGCATGGTTCGCTCTCAACAAAGTAGGTGACGGGCAAGGTGCCCTTGCAGGCTGGACCGCTCTCAATGAAGCTCATCCTGAGCGTCTGACATCCATAGGTAAAGGTGATCAAAGCGTGCCATTTTCTACGTTATTTACCGGTGTCGCACTCCTCAATCTCTTTTATTGGTGCACGAATCAACAAATCATTCAGCGCACCTTTGGTGCAAGCAGCCTCGCAGAAGGTCAAAAAGGTGTCTTATTAACAGGTGCGCTCAAGCTCCTCGGGCCAATTTACCTCGTTATCCCGGGTATTATCGCCTACCACCTCTACGCAGCCGAGGGAGTCAAAGCTGATCAAGCCTATGGCAAATTAGTCTTCGACCTACTCCCCCCTCACCTCACTGGCTTTTTTGCAGCCGTGATGGTTGGCGCCATTTTGAGCTCTTTCAACGCTGCACTCAACAGTACCTCTGCATTGTTTAGTATTGGCCTATATCGTCACGTACTCAGGCCAAACGGCAGCGAGCAAAACATGATCCGTTCTGCCAAGGCCTTCGTGGTATGCACAGCGATCGCAGCGATGTTCATCGCACCCCTGCTCGCTGGACAGGACAGCATCTTTAAATACCTGCAGAAAATGAATGGTATTTATTTCATTCCTATATTTGCAGTGGTTGTTGTCGGCCTCCTTCACAAAAGAGTTCCATCCATCGCTGGATTTACAGGTCTTGTTCTAGGCCTTGTTACCATATCAGCTGGTTACTTTATCCCGGCATGTTCAAACGCCCTCTCTCAAGCAGGCATTCATGAGTTTCACTTCCTTGGACTTGTGTTTGCTTTCCTCGTCATTGTCATGTTGGCCATTACAGCTGCAAAACCTCGCCCCGAAGCTTGGGTTCTCAAGGCAACCAATCAAATAGACCTGACTCCTTGGAAAGGTGCCAAATGGGCAAGTGCCGCCCTGGTTCTCATCGTTATCACGATTTACGTCAGCTTTGCTCGCTAAAGCTGATAAAACTCATCAGTTATGGATCTTAGCAAGCTTCGCCATGAGGCTGAAACCGGCCTCATGGAAACCTTTGGGCAAAAGGCCGTCCTCACCGCCGCGGCCCCAGGTCGCGTGAATTTAATTGGCGAGCACATCGACTACTGTGATGGTTTTGTTTTACCCTTTGCCCTCGAGCAAAACATCATCATCGCCGCGGCGCCCAATGAAAGCTCGACCGTAAGGCTTGCTTCCTCTCTTGGGGGCGACACGGTGGAAATAGACATTTCCGGGGACATCCCCGAAGCAGAGCCCAAATGGGCCAACTACCCACGCGGTGTCATGCATTATTTCCGTGAGGAAACCGGCTGCGCCCTGCCCGGTTTTGATGCCTATATCACCTCAAACCTTCCCTCAGGTGGAGGACTTTCCTCCTCCGCTGCCTTTGAGCTCGCCACTGCTACCTTGCTCGAAGGCCTCACCGGCATCATTCTTGACATCAAAACCAAGGCGCTGCTCTGCCAGAAAGCCGAGCACAACTACGCCCACTGCCCTTGTGGTATCATGGATCAGTTTGCTTCCGCCTTTGGCGAGCAAGACCGTCTGGTGATGATTGACTGCCAATCCGGCGAACCCACCCTGGTTCCTTTCGCAAACCCCGACCTCACGGTCATTGTTGCCAATACCTGTGTTGAGCACGAGCTCTCAGACGGAGGCTATGCATCACGCAGAAAGGCCACTGAGGACGGCCTGAAAATCATCGGCAAACCCAGCTGGCGTGACGTCACTATAGAAGATATTGAGGCTGCCAAGGAATCAATGGGAGATGTTGTTTACCGCCGCTCCCGACACGTCGTCGGCGAGATCCAGCGCACCGCGGATGCCGCCAAGGCCCTGGAGCAAGGTGATTTTCAAGTGCTCGGTTCTCTCATGTATGCCTCCCATGCCTCTCTGCGGGATGACTTCGAAGTATCCTGCAAGGAACTTGATATCATGGTGGAAATCGCTCAGGCCTTGGGCTCAGATGGTGGCGTGATTGGCTCACGCATGACCGGTGGTGGCTTTGGAGGCTCCACGGTAACTCTGTGCGAGTCAGCTAAGGCACAAGGCATTATCTCCACCATGCGTGCCCAATACACTGAGCGCACCAGCATTACCCCGGAAATCTTCACTTCCCGCCCTAGCCAAGGTGCCAGAATACTCTAGTCAACCAGCAGGGCCACTCCCGATCTATTTTGGTATTTGGAATTTGATCTTTAAGGTTTAAAACACTCCCATGCCCGCTGACTATCACAGCCACACTCCCCTGTGCCAACACGCTGAGGGCACACCCGAGCAATATGTTCAGGCTGCCCTCATCGCTGGGATTACCGAGTATGGAATTTCCGATCACGCCCCTGCGACACCGGAGCCCTTTGATGACTGGCGCATGCTCAGCGGGCAAATCCCCGATTACCTTGAGTGGATTGAACGAGCCAAAGCTGCAGCCGCGGGCCACGTCCCCGTGCGCGCCGGTCTGGAGTGTGACTGGCTACAAGGTTGTGAGCCGTGGATCGATCAACTCAAAAGCAAATATAGCTGGGACTACTTCATTGGTTCCGTGCACTATCTTTCCGATTGGGATTTTGACAACCCGGTATGGCTTGAGAAATGGGCGAAGACAGACATCGAGGATGCTTGGCAGCGCTATTGGAATGCCTATACCAATATGGCTGAGAGCGGACTTTTCGACATCCTCGCCCACCCTGATTTGATTAAAAAATTCGGCTACAAACCACCTGGTGATCTTTCCCGCTTCTATGAGCCTGCTATTGATGCCATCGCCACCTCAGGTTGCGCGATTGAAATCAACACTGCTGGCTGGCACAAACCTTGTGAAGAAGCCTACCCCGCGCTGGAGTTCCTTGACCTTGCATGCTCTGCTGGCATCCCAATTGTGATCTCATCGGACGCACATCATCCTGATGAACTCGGACGTGACTTTGACAAAGCGGTCGAACTGGCAAAACACGCCGGCTACAAGGAAACGCTTCTTTTGGATCAACACCAGCGAAGTTTTGAAGCATTATAGAGCCTTTGCCCTACGCTGTGCCCAAATAGCGTAACCAATGAAACCGAGGCCTGCAATGATCATGAAACTTGAGTAAAACTGACCCTTGGTCAGAGCCCCGATCATTGCCGAGTCAGGCTCGCGGTAGCCCTCTACGATAATACGGAATATCGCGTAGAGCAGGAAGAAGATCCCTGTGATGACACCTTTGGCCAATTTTGGAAATTTCACCCGGATAAAAAACAAAACACCAAATAACACCAACCCCTCAAGAATCGCCTCATAAAGTTGCGAAGGGTGACGAGCTTGCAAATAGCCTCCGAGGGTCTCCAGTAATTCCGGATTTTCACGTGAGGCTGCTACAATTTCACTGTAAGGAACTTCCTCAGAACCTAACTCGGGAGCCACTTCCCTACATGAGTAATAAGCTTCATTAATCGCTACCTGATTGTATTTCAAATCCTCGTGAAGGGATGCCGGGAACTTCATTGCCCAGCTCGCACCTTGGGCTACACGACCGTAGAGTTCTCCATTGATAAAGTTGGCTAATCTCACCAAGCCAATACCGATCGGAGCCACCACACAGAGACCATCACCAACAGCTGTCCATGATACCCTCTGTTTCTTGGCATAAAACCAAGTGAAAATCATCAGCCCCAGAATCCCCCCGTGACTTGCCATGCCTCCATCCCAGACCCTGAGCACCATCAAGGGATCAGCAAGCAGCTCGTCCCATCCTTGAAAATTATTTTTAGGAATCTGATAGAATAAAATGTAACCCAACCGCCCACCTAAAAATACGCCGAAAAATGCTGAGTAAGCAATAAAGTCGGCTACTTTACTCTCGGGCAACACCCAGAGTTTCTTAGCCGCTTGCCAGCGCAGCACATAATAACCTGCAACAAATGACAATAAATATGCCAAGCCATACCAGCGCAGCTTAACCGGACCAGCCAGATCAAAGATCACAGGATCCATGTTATGTATGTATGTCGCTAGCACAGTACCAAATCACACCAATTAACACCCCCTTGCAAGAGTTACATCACAAATAGCTCGTAAGCGCATCAACCTCACTTTGATCAAGACGCTCGACGAGAGCCAGAGACAATTCCAGCATCGCCAAGTAGTCATTCACATTAATCATCGAGTTGTGAGAATGAATATAGCGGGAAGGCACCCCAAGCACGATCGTGGGCACCCCAGTACCAGCCAAATGAAACGCCCGGGCATCAGTGCCTCCACTCGTTCGCACTGCAAGCTGATGGGGAATATTCTTTTCCTTGGCAACCGTGACAGCCAGATCGATCAAGGCCGGATTCATCATAGCGGTTGGGTCTTGAAGTCGAATTTGCACTCCCCTGCCAACAACGCCCTGAGATGAACTCTTGTTAAAACCGGGCGTGTCATCAGCAGGGGTCCCCTCAAGGACAATCGCAACATCAGGCTTTGCCTTGATTGCCGCGGTGGTCGCACCACGGACGCCCAACTCTTCCTGAGCTGTGCCACAGGCGATCAATGTGTTCGGGTGAGATTTTCCGGAAAGCATTTTGGTGGCTTGAATCGTTGCCGCCATACCTACCCGGTTATCGAATGCTTTTGCCATCAATAAATGAGGCTTATGCATGTGGGCAAAATCACTCAATGGCACGATTGGGTCACCAATATCAATCCCATAATTTGTTTCGAGATCGTCCCTACTTGATGCACCCACATCAATGAACATAGCCTCGATAGGCAAAACTCCTGACCGCTCAGACTCGGGCAAAAAATGAGGCGGCTTCGAAGTAATGACACCGAGGATTTTTTGTCCGCTACGCGTTCTGACGGTTACCCGCTGGGCAAGCAAGGTGTGCGGCCACCAACCTCCCAAGCCCACAAACTGGATAAAACCATCCGGAGAGATGTTCTGCACTCTGAAAGCCACCTCATCCATATGACCGGTAAGCAAAACACGAGGCCCTTTACCACCTTGACCAGCTTCACAAAAAACAGAGCCCAGTCCATCCGTGCTTATATCTCCACAGTCTTTGAGATGCTTTACAAAAAGGTCTCTAACTTCAGCCTCAAATCCCGGAGCCGCTTGAGCATTAGCCAAATCGCGGAGCAAATGAATCGCATCGTCCTGCATGGATTTCAAATTATCAGGCCATATTGATACTTCAATCTTGATTCTTCCTGCATGTATCCTAAGTCTCAGCCATGGCTCAAGTCACCGACCTCCATATTTCAAGTAATATCCCGCTTCCCGCACCCGCTCTACTTCTCTCGGAAATTGAACGATCTGAAAAGCAGGCCGAGTTCATGGCTGAATCAAGACAACACATCCGTAATATCCTTAATGGCGAGGATCATCGGATGCTACTAATTTGCGGACCCTGTTCCATTCATGACACCGAGGCAGGCATTGAATACGCCAAGAAACTTGCCCAGCTCGCTGAGGAGGTCAAACATCAGATCTATATTGTCATGCGGGTCTACTTCGAAAAACCTCGAACCACCGTTGGCTGGAAAGGCATGATCATGGATCCTGAGCTGGATGGTTCTGACAATATTCCAGAAGGACTTCGTAAAGCCCGGCTTTTTCTGCGTGAGATTATTGATATCGGCTTACCAACAGCAACAGAACTTCTCGACCCCATTACGCCCCAGTATATTGCCGATCTCATCAGCTGGTCTGCCATTGGAGCTCGTACTACAGAGAGCCAAACCCACAGGCAGATGGCATCGGGTCTCTCCATGCCGCTTGGATTCAAAAACACAACCACCGGAGATCTTGTAGCTGCAGTCAATGCCATCAAAGCAGCAACCCAACCACAAACTTTCCTCGGAGTCAGCGAGCAAGGCGTTGCATCAGCTGTAACCACCTCAGGCAACCCTGATTGCCACATCATTCTACGCGGCGGTGATAACGGGCCCAACTATGGCGCCGATGATGTTGCTGTAACGACAGAGTTGCTCGAGAAAAACGGATTAAAACCCTCCATCATGGTCGATGCCTCACACGCAAACTGCGGCAAAAAACAGGAGCAAATGTCTGCTGTATTCAAGGAGATCATCCGCCAACGCACGGCCGGCAACAACCATTTGATAGGAACCATGCTGGAAAGTAATCTGGTCGCAGGAAACCAGAGCTTTCCCCAACCCCTGCCTGAACTCGTTTATGGCCAGTCCATCACCGACCAGTGTATCGATTGGGAAACAACCCAAGCCATCGTATTGCAGGCAGCCGCTGAGCTCAAAGAAGCTGGCGTGGCCGGATAATCCATTTCTTCTGACATGATCTCAGAGCACAGCTTTGCTGCGATTGACTTTGAGTCAGCCGGGGCCCAGCGCGGCCAAACCGATGTACCTGTCCAGGTAGGCTTGTTCAATTGGTCCCCCCACAGCGGATACTCAGAGCCCTTTGTGTCCTTCATACGTGCGGATCAGCCGATCACCTGGGCAGCCAGTAAAGTCCACGGAATTTCCACCTGTGACCTTGCCGGAGCACCGACTCTGCCACTTCTTTGGCCCAAGATCAAAGCGACACTCTCAGGAAAGATCGTCGTCGCACATGGTCACGGCACAGAGAAACGCTACTTGCGCGCTTTTCCGGGCCACGGATTCGGTCCCTGGGCTGACACACTGCTCATTTCTCGTGCAGCTTGGCCGGAACTGAAATCCCACAGTCTAGGAGATCTCTGTGAACACTTTTCACTGACAAAAACTATCAACCAACTCGCACCTGAGAAAACCTGGCACGACGCCCTCTACGATGCCACCGCTTCTATGGTTTTATTGGAATACACGATCCAACAATTCCAGCTAGCAGAGAGGGACATCGATATCCTCATACATCCGGATAACACCGAGTGGCATCGAATTCGCCGATAATAACTCCCCCAATCACAGGTGAAGTCTTCGATTACTCGCCCTGCCATTCGCCGTATTGGCGGAACTTTTGATAGCGCTGATCGAGCAAATCCTCGATGCTGAGTTGCTGAAGGCCTTCAATTTGTTTGAGCACTGCAGTTCGTAGATTCTCTGCAGCCTGTTTGTGCCCGTGATGAGCCCCGCCTTTTGGCTCGGGTATAACCTCGTCAATAAGCTTGAGCTCACCGAGGTCAGGTGCAGCAATCTTCATCGCCTCAGCGGCCTCAGGAGCATGCTTTCGATGCTTCCAGAGAATTGCAGCACAGCCCTCAGGACTGATCACTGAATAATAAGCGTTCTCCATCATCAAAACACGGTCTGTGACACCTATTCCGAGGGCTCCCCCAGAGCCACCCTCACCGAGCACCACAGCAACGGTAGGTGTTTTCAAAAGCATCATCTCACGAAGATTGTATGCAATGGCCTCGGCGATATTGCGTTCCTCAGCCCCGATACCAGGAAATGCACCGGGAGTATCAATCAGCGACACGACAGGCATATTGAATTTTTCGGCCAGCTTCATAAGGCGCATCGATTTGCGATAACCTTCGGGATGGGCACTACCGAAATTGCGAAGCAAGTTCTCTTTGGTATCGCGGCCTTTCTGGTGTCCAATTACCACAACCCTCTGCCCTCCAAGGGTCGCGAAGCCACCGGGCATGGCGTGATCATCTCCGATATGACGATCCCCATGGAGCTCGCAAAAGTCATCAAAGACATGGGAAATATAATCAAGCCTGAAGGGACGGTTGGTGTGACGGGCTATCTGCACTCGCTGCCATGGTGACAGATTGTCATATATTTGATTCTTGGTAATTGAGAGTTTGGCTTCAATTGCCAAAATCTCATCGGACATATCTATATCCTGAGTCTCCGCCTTGTTTTGAAGGTTATGGAGTTCTGCTTCGAGTTCGGCGATCGGTTTTTCAAAATCAAGAGGCTTCATATAAGTTGCTTACCTGTTATCGTTTTATCTATGGTGGTATGAAAAGAGTGATGGGTCAATATCTGTAGCTGGGATTAGATGTTTTTAGTTTCTTATTTCAACATCATTTCCGGGTCTTAAAAGTAAAGGGAGTTCCTCCATATCGGCATGGGACAAGACAAACCCCAAACCTAAATCATCTTCACTATTACTCGTAAAACCCCTGATAGCGAGTGATTTATCAGACAAGATCATCACCTTACTCGATGCCATGTATTCTTCAGCATGGCTTGGATACAACTTGCCGTCCTCACTACCGCGAATAAGCCCGATTTTGCATCGTTTTTTCAAGACTTTGCTACGATAATTCGAACTCAATAGTTGGTATTCCTTGATAAATTCACCCCCATTCCAAAGAGTCAATGTATTCGTCCTCATATCGATCACTACACGCATTTCCATCGGCATCACCGTAAGTTTATCTCCCGGATGAAGGCTCCTGTGATCGCTACGTTTCAGTTTACTCAGATGAACGAGGCTGTCCATGGTTGTTTGGTTCTGAGCAATGATTCGTGAAAACGTATCTCCTGATCGAACGGCCACCTCCCTCTTGCCCTCTCGCCAATCCGGATCCAGCAAGCGATCAAGATTAATCTCACCCAGTATGCGCCGGCATTCCTGAGCGCACTCAGCGGCCGGGTAAAAGCTAACGATATATTTGAGTTTTTCCTCTGCCTCAATCATTGAACCTTCAGTCAATAATTCTTTGGCACGTTGAAATGCTTTTTCACCTGGTTCATTGACACCCCTGCCACCTTGCTTTGCCTTTTCTTTAAACCTGTTTTCAATCACACGCTGGTGCTCAAGCATAGCACCGGGAAGATCATGCACAGAACCATTGAATTCCTTGACCAAGTAGACGGTTAGCCCAACTGCCCCAAGTACTAGCATTAATGCCAGAGCCTTAATGATGAGGACAATTCGCATGGCATGAATGATAACTAAAATGATGCCTCAGACCACTTAAAAGAAATCCACTGGGCCATGGTATCACCAGGCCCTGCTAGAGGAGGCCCTTTCGCTTAAAATCAAACACATTGATGCCGGATGATTTCCCTATCATATCGATGGCAAATTTCAGAAGGCATACCTCCCAAGCATCGTCTACCCCCTCCATCACTGCGAGCATGGGGTCTCCGGTAGCTTTTACATCAGCGAGCACACGATCACGAACCGTTTCCATATTGTCATTGAGCAAACCCTCCGTGACGTGACTCCGCTTGAAAACAAAACCATACTGGAAAAAAACGGGCTCGAGCTTGTTTGCCTTGAGCCAGTCTATGAACTCCCCTGCCTTCTCTTGAAAGCCATCCAGCTCTATTTCCTGCATCGCATCAGGGCGAATAATCTGAGGCTTTTGAGCTTCCATCTCACCCTCACGAACACGCACTTGCCCCACAGAGTCCATCGGCTCACTCAACATGGTGAATTTGAAACGGGTAGCCCCAAAAGTATCTATACGCCTGTCCGGCTCGTGCAAAAGCCGCGCGGTCTCCATTGCATATTGAATGCTGTCAGGGGAATGTTCCATGGAATGCTCTGAACAAAAATCGTTTGTGTTCTGATATTCGCACGTATCAGCTAACTTGCAACATTAAGACACCGAGAATACGACACTAAAACAAAAAAGAACAGGCTCAAACGAGCCTGCTCTTATGAATAATATTAGTAGAAATAACTATAGAATTAGCAGCTTAGAATGCATTCTTCTCAGTCTTACGACTAGGAGTTGGCACTGATGTAACTGATCACATCACTGACGCCCTGCAGCTTCTCGGCCTCTTCATCAGGAACTTCGATGCCGAATTCTTCTTCAAAAGCCATGACCAGCTCGACTGTGTCGAGGGAGTCAGCCCCGAGATCCTCGATGAACTTGGCTTCTGGCTTAACTTGGTCGGCGCTAACGCCGAGTTGCTCGACGATGATATCTTTTACTTTGGATTCGATGTCAGACATTACTGCTTGGTTTTAGTAGGTTGGTTGGTGTTTGTTTAGCCCCGGGAATCTCCATTGGCAACACAGAAAATAATCTTTTATCGTTTAATTAGCTTCACTGCCTTGAGGGGGCGTTTCGACCGCTTTTTTCTCCTCATCCTCGGCATCGTCATCCTCTTCAATGTATTCGATGATTTCACCCTTGAAATGCTCTAAGATGTGGCGAAACAAGCGCTCAGCGGGCGCCCCGTCTTCTTCTTTAAATTGACCATATACCATGCCGTCGAGCTTCGCCTTTTTTTCAACATCACCATCATTATAGTAGATGAGAGCCATGCCTTTGGTATCCCAGTTACGCTTATCGATACGAACCATTTCCGTATACGGAATACACTTTCCATCCTGGGTATACAGAGCCTCAGAATCAGCTTTGATGCTGCGGCGAAATGTTCTTACCAAGATATAGAGGGTAATCAGTGCAAGCGCCCCCGTCACGCCCGCAGCATAGAATTGTTCCCGGATCTTACCTGCGTTCATCGGGTGATCAATAGGAGTTGCATCCCACTTTCTCTCTGCAGCATATTCCTCCCATAGTTTGATCGCAGCATTCTGCCCTCCTTTAGCCGCCAACATCTCAAAGTTGTCTACCAGTGAGGATGGCCACATCATCTCCAAATCAGTATCCTTGGGCAAAATGGAATCAGCATCCTCCGGAAATTCACACCGCATGGAAGTAGCATACTCCCTCCATCCCTCCTCGGAAAAACCTGTTTCTTCCTGCATTTTTTCAAAATCGATTCCTGCAGTTTTGAAGTTTTCGTAGATGTAAAATTGCAAATTTTTCTGCCTATAGCCTGTGAATCCATCTTGCAAGAAAAGCACAATGAAAACCACAAACATCAGAAGCATGCAAAACGCTCTCCAAAAAAACCACTTGGTGGGCTTGCACACCAGTGTGTCTTGATTAGTCATAGGCTTTGTGGAATCTCTCATATAATGTTGCCTCGGAGCTTGCATGCAAAAAGCCATCGCTTGAAGTAAAAAAACCTTGGAATATGGCCTCGCTTTCGCAGCCTACTATGGTGAAACTCCTCCGCCCTTTAGTGATTCGAAAATAATGACCCTCTTTAAGGATTACTTTTAACTCAAACTCAGACTTACTATCTAACCATGAATCGTGACGACATACGCCGGCTTACATCTCTGGCTTCGTGCGCTGGATGAGCATCCAAACTCGACCCGGGGTCACTGGCGCAGGTTCTGCACGGGTTGCCTCAATACCAGGACGAACGGCTTCTCGTAGGCTCTGCTACCGCGGACGACGCTGGAATCTTTCGAATTGATGACGAACGAGCCCTCGTCCAGACAACGGATTTTTTCACTCCTATTGTGGATGACCCTCATCTTTATGGTCGTATTGCAGCAGCCAACTCGCTCTCTGACGTCTATGCAATGGGTGGACGTCCACTCACGGCATTGGCCATCGCCGGCATGCCTGTCGAGCATTGTGATAATGACACCATTCAACAAATATTTAGAGGTGGAGCTGAGATGTGTGTCGAGGCGGAGTGCAGCCTCATGGGAGGTCACACTATCAAAAACCCGGAACCGATCTATGGATTAGCCGTTACCGGTATGGTTCACCCTGATCGCTACCTTGGCAATTCTCTAGCTCAACCTGGCGAAATCCTCGTTTTGACCAAACCTCTCGGCACAGGCATTGTCTCTACAGCCATCAAACGTGACCTCTGCGGTGAGCACTTGGCAGCACAGGCAAGTGAACTCATGGCTACACTCAACAAATCTGGAGCTGTGTTAGCAGAACGTGGATTACTTCGCTGCTGCACAGATATTACCGGTTTTGGCTTGAGTGGTCATCTCATTGAGATGTGTCATGGCAGTGGTGTAAGCGCTGAGCTCGACACAGCAGCTTTGCCCTTAATTTCAACCGAGCTCAATGACTTGATTGAGGCCGGTTGTGTCCCCGGTGGCAGTCTGAAAAATTTGGAGCATGCAAGCCCTGATACTCATTTTTCCGACAATGTCACCCAAACAGCAAAAATCATCTATGCTGATGCTCAGACCTCCGGCGGACTACTACTCAGTGTGCCTGAAGATAACCTGAATGCTGTCATGGATACTCTTGAGGAAACATCAGCCCCGTGTTGCAGCATTATCGGAAAAACCACCGAGCGCCGGGACCAATCCGTCTACCTAAGCAGTTCCTAAAAAAGGCGTGAAAAAGCATCTACAGATTGATCTAAACTCGCTACCGGATGATGGAAAAACCTTCTCGGGTGAGCTGGACGGATCCATATTCTCAGCACATGGAGAGGATATCAAAGCAATGGGGCTTCTGTATTATGATCTCTTTGTGCAAAAATTCGATAGTGAGCTCCTTGTCAGGGGTAATCTTTCCGCCAGCTTTGATTTTACCTGTGATCGTTGCCTTAAACACTTCACTCAGACCATTTCGGCAGACGAGATCAGTCTCTGTATTGAGATTTCGAGCTCTCAGGTTGATCTTGCAGATAGCCTTAGAGAGGAAATAGTGGTTCTTTTTCCAGATTACCCCCACTGTGACGAGGGTGATGAAAATCTTGAATGCAATGTCGATTACCGCTATTTAGCAGTGGACAAGACCCCCATTGATGAGGTAAAGACCCCCTCCCGTGACGGCTCTCCCAATCCATGGGATGCACTCGATGCACTGGACGACAAAAGCCCACCGAGTTCGAATTGAGTGATCACAAGACGTCAAACACTCATAATCAACAACTTAACAAACTCAACCTACCAATACCATGGC
>JBDQHQ010000017.1:0-16319 GCA_040264795.1 Akkermansiaceae bacterium
CGGATGATAGAGCTGAAACCAAGCATCCCCCTCGGTGATCTCGGCAATTTTCTCAATACTTGCCGTTCCCACGGTAGAGAGAATAAAGGGAATGTTGTGAGCCTTGGCGGCAGCTGCCAAAATTTCACAGGACTTGGGCCACATCAGACCCTGCAGACCAACGGGTGCGATACCAAAGGGAGCATCGTAGGTTTTGCCGAAAAGTTCGGTCTCTTGACTGGCCCCCGCATAATCCCTGAGGTAGTAGGGCTTGAGCTGCACTTCGCGGATATCGCTGGTGTTTCGTTGCAGGTTTACCTCAGAAAAACAACCACCATCGAGGTAGTCGTAGGCAAAGCCCGGCATGCGTCTTTTGGCCTTGGCTTTTAACGCTTCAATGGAGGGATAGTTGGAATTAAATGACATGTGATTAGTGGAATGGGGAGTGAGTGATATGTAGAATGGATGAATACCTTAGTCTGTGAGCAATCTACTGGTATAACGGACCGTAGTTTTCGCAAGCCCGGAAATCTGCACCCTCGAGCCCATCGGTTCCGTGCGCATTCCAGGAAGAAGGTCTGAAGATACGCTCCTCACTGACGTTGTGCATGTAAACAGGGATGCGCAGCATCGAGGCAAGCGTGATCAGCTCAGCACCAATAAGGCCGTAGCTCATCACACAGTGGTTTGCTCCCCAGTTATTCATCACCGAGTAAGTATCGCGGAATGCTCCCTTGCCGGTGAGGGTCGGGCAGAACCATGTGGTCGGCCATGTCGGGTTGGTGCGCTCATCGAGCACGTTGTGGACATCCTCGGGAAGCTCAACAGTAACTCCCTCGGCAATCTGCAGTGCCGGCCCAAGTCCCTTGACCAGATTGAGCCGAGCAATCGTTGCCGGCATGCCACCCTTGGTTTTGTAGCGCGTGCTCCAGCCACCACCGGGGAAATACTCGGTAATGGAGGGATGCCAGGTGGTAGCATCGAGACAGGCCTGCATCTCTTCATCGGTGATTTCCCAATGTGGCTTCATCGCAGGTTTGCCATCCACCGTCATCTGGCCAGTTCCATCAAGGGCGGCTGGACCTGAGTTAATGAGGTGAAGCAATCCGTTGGCTGCGGCACCTGAGAGATCATGCCCGGAAACACGCTTCACGGCATCGGGTGACCAATAGGTGCGAAGGTCAGCAAAAATTTGCGCCGTGTTGGTGAGCAGGTTTCCAAACAGCATGGTTACCGCGTTGAGAGCGTCATTCTCTGTGGCGAACTGGTAAGGGGGGCGCTTGCCATTCCAGTCGAAGGACGTGGTCAGGATTGCCTCCATGAAGTCGCCATTTGGATAGTGATCGGTCCACTGACGCTGGCCTTGGAATCCACCGCAGATGGCATTGCGGCCGAGAGCTTCCTCGCCATAACCCATCTCTGCGAGCTTTTCGTTACCAACCATCAAATCACGGGCAATCAATGCCATTTTGATGGATGTCTCCCACTCCTGGTCGAGCTGCTCACGGGGACGCTGGGTCTCGGCCGTATTGTAGTCCTTACCCTCAGGGCAGTTCTTCTTCACCCAGGCAAGAGCCTTTTCGTATTCCTCATGATCGTAAATACCGCGCTCAAACCGGCGTGCAACCTCGGTCATGTCGACTGCCTCGACACGCACTCCCAGGTAGTCTTGGAAAAAGTCAGGATCCACGACAGAACCTGCAATCCCCATCGAAGTACCACCGAGCGACAAATAGGATTTGCCGCGCATCAATGCCACGGAGATTCCCGCACGACAGAAAGACAGGATTTTGTGTGCCACATCATCAGGAATGCTCGTGTCCGTTGACTCCATGACATCACGCCCGTAGATACCAAAAGCGGGCAACCCTTTCTGAGTGTGCCCGGCAAGGGCTGCTGCCAGGTAAACAGCTCCCGGGCGCTCGGTTCCGTTGAAACCCCAGACTGCCTTGGGCGTATGCGGATCCATGTCCATGGTCTCCGAGCCGTAGCACCAACACGGTGTCACCGTGAGGGATACTCCCACGTTTTCTTTCCTGAATTTATCTGCACAAGCTGCGGCCTCAGCCACACCACCGATACAACTATCGGCTATAACACACTCCACAGGAGATCCGTCAGGGTAGCTGAGATTCTCAGAAATAAATGCGGCCGTCGCCTTGGCCTGATTCATGGTCTGATCTTCCAGGGACTCACGGACACCACCAAGACGGCCGTCAATAGTCGGGCGGATGCCGATCTTGGGCATGGTTTCTTTATTAAACACGGTTTTCATAGATAGGTTCTATTGGGTATGGGCTTTATACAAAGGCTTGTTATAGTTATTTGATAAGTTTGAGGAACTTTTGATACGGTTCCTCCCAGGCAGCAGCGGCCTGCGGGTTGTAAGTAGCGGTTTCCATGGAATTTGCAACAAGGGAGCGACCCGCGGTGATATTTTCCAATTCCCCTGTCGCCACCATCTGGGTAATGATATTACCACAGGAAGTCGCTTCCACCGGGCCTGCAACCACAGGAATACCCAGAGCATCTGCTGTTGCTTGAGCCAACAAGGCGTTTTGGATGCCACCACCACCAGCGTGAAGTTTGTCAAAAGTCCTCCCGGTAACCTCTGAGAGAGACTCAACAACCTGTCTGTATTTGAGCGCCAGACTCTCCGTGGCAACCCGCAGCAACTGCCCCTTGCTCTGGGGCACGGCCTGGCCGGTCTTCTCACAAAAGGCAGCAATCTTCTCTGGCATATCGCCCGGAAGGGCAAAAACAGGATCATTCGGGTCAATGTATGCGGTGTGTGGCTGTGCCTCTTCTGCCAGGCGGGCAAGCTCCGCGTAACTCATTTCCTCACCGCGCTCGGCCCAATAGCGACGACATTCCTGAATGATCCAGAGACCGGAGACATTGTGAAGCAAACGGGTGGTCTTGTTCACCCCACCCTCATTGGACAACTTTGCCGTATATGCCTCTGGGCTCGTCACTGGTTTTTCAGACTCAACGCCCAAAATCGACCAAGTCCCTGAGGAAAGCCATAAGCCACCGCGCTCCATGGGCAAACCGGCAACAGCAGATGCTGTATCATGCCCTGCAGAGGCCACTACTTGCACTGCGTGCTTAATACCCGCCTTATCAGCAACCGCCTCAGTCAAAGGACCCAACACGGTTCCAGAGGATACAATATTGCCAAACATCTTGCGTGGCAACCCAAGCGCGTCGATCACTTCCCACGCCCAATCGCGGGCAATAGGATCATAGAGCTGGCTGGTACTGGTAACCGTGCGCTCATTGGATTGAACCCCGCTAAGCCAATAGGCAAGCAGGTCCGGCGTGAAGAGCAGTCGATCAGCCAGTTCAAAACATGGGTTGTTTTTAACCGCTTCAGCGAGGAGATGTAAACTCGAGTTGTAGAAAGCAGGTTGAACACCGGTGCGTGCAAAAACATCCTCCATCGGCATACGAGATTCCATCTCTTCTTGCATGCCTTCGATGCGAGGATCACGATATTGCCTGTGGCCTCCAAGCATATTACCCTGTGCGTCCAACAAGGCATAATCACAACCCCAGGTATCAGCACCGATGGACACAATCGCATCACCGTATTGATCACCAGCCTTGTGAAGCCCCTCGAGAATGGATTCAAAAAGACCCAGGGTGTTCCAGTAACAGCCGTCCAGTATCTCAACACCGTTGTTCTCAAAACGATGAACCTCCTCCAGGCTCAGCTTGCCGTTATCATAAACACCTGCCACCAGACGTCCTGATCCTGCTCCTAGGTCAATTGAGATATAAACTTGCATAATTTCGTTTTTGCTGTGTTTTTCTTGGTTTTTTTGGGTTTGAAGTCAAGCTTGGATAATTTCCGTGCCCATATTCTTTAATGATTCAAGGATATTAGGGTCTGCGCTCTTGGTAGTCACCAAACTGGTAAGCTGAGAACATTCAGCGAAAAAGAAGGCCGATCTTGCCCCGATCTTTGATTCATCCGCGAGCAGACAAACATCTTCAGCCGCCGCGATCACGTGCTCTTTGAAGGCAGCCTGCCGGGAATTGCTCTCGCTCACCCCTCTCTCAAGATCTAATCCACTGCCGGAAAAAAACATGCGGTGGATATTATAGCGATGCAAAGTGCGTTCAGCCACCAGCCCAATCATGGATCGGGATCGGCGCTCAAGCAAACCTCCCGTGCAAATCAAATCAATGTTTTCCACGTCCGCTAGGGCTCCCACCACATCGTGAGCATTGGTAATGACCGTGTGGTGAAAGCTTGGTAAATACTGCGTTATCGTGAGTGCCGTCGAGCTGGCATCAATGAAAATGGTCTCCCCGGGCTCGATTCTCTTGGCCGCCGCCTTGGCAATGGCACTTTTCGATTCACGATTGATTAGCTGTCTTTCCGTCAATGAAAGTTCACGGATCACCCGCTTGGAAGGAATGGCACCCCCGTGTGATCTCACCAGTAAGCCTTGGTGCTCGAGCAGCTCAAAATCCTTGCGGATGGTTTCATCGGTGACATCCAACTCAGATGCAACATCCTTGGTGCGTAGAGAACCACGATCCTTGAGTGCTTCCAGTATTTTGTGATGTCTTTCTGCTGCTAACATGAGTAATTGTTTTTAAAAAAGGGCTAAGTCCTTGATACTTGGTATTTTCTTTTGTTTTGCTTTGTTTGCTTTGTTTTTTCTTTGTTTTTAGTTGACCTGTCAACACTATCATGTAAAAAAACACCCGTCATCCACAAAAATTTATGTCGTCTCCTCAACAAAACAACGTCCCAAGAGCAGTCATCGAACACATGGTTCGGGAGCAGGTATACCAAGAGATGGGTATCAAACTTCCCGAGAAAGCCAAAGCGCCTAAAGGTTTTGTAGTAAACATCAGTGCTCGCCATTGTCACCTGACTCAGGATGCTGTTGAGGCTCTCTTTGGACCTGGTTACGAACTCACCCCTAACAAATTTCTCTATCAAGAAGGCGCATACGCTGCAAAGGAGTCGGTAACCCTCATCGGGCCGCGCAGCCGCGTTATCTCCAACCTCCGCATTCTCGGCCCATGCCGTGATCTCAACCAAGTCGAGCTGGCATTCACTGACGCCATCTCTCTCGGCTTTGACATACCCATCCGTATGTCCGGCGATGTGGCAGGAACACCGGGATGCATGCTCATGGGTCCCAACGGATACTTTAAAATGGATGAAGGCGTGATCCGCGCCCAACCACACGTGCACATGCACCCCAATGATGCCGATTTCTACGGAGTCAAGCACCTCGACATCATGAAAATGAAAGTCCACAGCCCCTGCTCGGTAACCTTTGACAACATCGTTGTTCGAGTCGACGAGAGCTTCAACCTGGAAGCCCATATCGATACCGATGAAGGCAATGCCTGCGGACTCAAACCTGACACTTTCTGCGAACTTATCAAATAATAGGACTCGCATAATAACACTAACCCACAACCAAAAAACACAACCAACAATACCATGAGCAAAGCACTCGGAATGATTGAAACCAAAGGCTATGTCGGCAGCGTAGAAGCCGCTGATGCGATGGCAAAAGCAGCCACCGTTGACATCACCAAACAAGTACAAATCGGAGCAGGATTTCTTACAATCCTCATCCAAGGAGATGTCGGCAGCGTGAAAGCCGCTGTTGACGCAGGAGCAGATGCAGCAGGCCGCGTAGGTGAACTCGTCAGCGCGCACGTCATCGCACGTCCAGCCCCTGAACTCCTCAAGCAATTTGATCTCTAATCTGACAAATCATTTTTCAGAATAACCACTAACTATATATTACCATGGCTAAACAAGCACTCGGAATAATTGAAACAAAAGGACTCACTTCTCTCATTGAGGCATCAGACGCCGCTATCAAGGCAGCTGACGTAACAATGACTGGCTGGGACAAGATCGGTTCAGGTCTCGTCTGTGGATTCTTCACTGGTGACGTCGCCGCTGTCAAAGCTGGCGTTGACGCTGGAGCAGAAGCCGCCTCACAGGTCGGTGAAGTCAACTCTGTTCTCGTTATCCCACGCCCACACGAAGACCTCGGTCAAATGGGTCCCTGGATTAAGTAAATCTTAACTGAAGATTTACGACAACTCGCAATCATGAACGTTCTCATCGCCAACTTAGGTTCAACCTCATTCAAATACCGCCTCTATCAGATGGACGGTAACAATGGTGTTGTGATCGCTTCGGGCGGCTTTGAACGTGTTACTGATCACGAGGAAGTCATCAATCAAGCCCTGGCCGAGCTTATCGACCAAGGCAATCTAAAATCAACCAACGACATCGACGCCGTTGGTTTTAAAACCGTGCTCGGCAAAGATCTGAGCGGTTGTGTTGATGCTGATGATACGGTCATCGCTGCGCTCGAGGGCTTCCGTGAGGTCGCCCCGGCGCATAACCCTCCTTATGCTGAGGGCATCCGCCAATTCCGCCAAATTCTTCCCGATGCACGCCTCGTTGCCCTCTTCGAGACAGCTTTCTACCAGTGGGTGCCTCAAGCAGCCGCTCGTTACGCTGTCCCCAAAGCATGGCATGATGCAGGCATTCGACGCTATGGCTTCCACGGAGCCAGCCACAAATTCGTCGCTGAACGCTCAGCCGAGCTGATGGGACGCGATGATGTTGCTCAATCCGTTCGCGGCCTCTACGTCGATGGCCCACAAGAGATATCCGGCGACCCGCTCCGAGTGGTTTCTTTCCACCTTGGCGGCAGCAGCTCGGTAACAGGCATCCGCAATGGCATTGCCATTGGCACAAGCATGGGATTCTCGCCACAAAGCGGGCTTCCTCAAAACAACCGTGTCGGAGACCTCGACTCAGGAGCCTTGCCTTATGCCACCAAAGCCCTGGGCATCACCATGGAAGAAGCCGAACGGCAGCTCACCAAAGAATCAGGCCTGCAAGGCGTGTCAGGGGTGAGTAATGATCTCCGCGATATATGTGATGCCGCAGAAAGTGGCAACAACGACGCTCAGCTCGCCCTGGACATGCTCGTTGATTCAGCCCGTCACTGGGCTTCCAGCTTTCTGTTCGAACTCGGCGGTCTTGATACCATCGTATTCACCGCTGGCATTGGTGAAAACAACCCATGGCTCCGCACTGCGATATGTGCCGGGCTTGAAAACTTCGGAGTGAAGATCGATGAGGATAAAAATGCCGCATGCATGGCCAGCGAAGCCATCATCAGTGCCGACAACTCCAAAGTAAAAATCATGGTCATTCCCGCCAATGAAGAGCTCGTGCTCGCCAGGGAAGTCTATCGCAAAGTAAATTGAGCAGCACTAGCAGCAACCCGGTTTACCAAACATTTTCTACAAACTAACCAACCAAACAAACAACCAAACAAACAAAACCATGGCTAAACAAGCAATAGGAATACTCGAAACCCGCGGCCTCGCAGGCCTTGTGAACGGCACTGACGCAATGCTCAAAGCAGCGAACGTCACTCTTGCCGGACCAATGCGCCAAATCGGAAGCGCTATGTGCAACGTCGTCGTCGAAGGTGACGTCGCTGCAGTTAAAGCAGCAATCGACGCTGGAGCATCTGCTGCAGAGCAAATCGGTGAAGTCCTCAGCGCTCACGTCATCGCACGTCCTGACGCTTCTACCTCTGATGTGTTGCCCAAGCGCGCTGCTAAAAAGTAAACTGGTTGTTGGCCAACATCGGCCAGCACATCAGCCCTTCAGCAGGCACTTGCCTCACATCTATTAATCCATCACTCCAACCATTACTATGTTTCTCGCAGAAGTTATCGGCCAAGTCGTCGCAACTAAAAAAGACGACAGCATGCAGGGCAAAAAGCTGTTTTTGCTTCGCCCCAAGCTTGTAGATGAAAGTAACCCCGCTGCATTTCGCAACGGTGTCAACACGATCGTGGCCGTAGACAATGTAGGCGCAGGTGAGGGAGATCTTGTGATGTTTTGCCAAGGCAGCTCTGCACGTCAAGCTGCCGGCCTCAAGCCTCTTCCCGTAGACGCCGCTGTTGTCGCCATCATCGACAGCGTGGATGTTCTGGGAAACAATATATACAAGAGCAACTAACACTAACTTCAATCGACTAAGCAGTGAACACCATCGATCAAGACACCCTACGCAATGTTGTTGAGAACGTCATCCAGCAACTAGGCAACCCTCCTGCGGCAGCAGCCAGCACAACCCCAGCACCTACGCCAGCAGCTGCATCATCTGCGGATGAATGTTGTAAGGCGCCCGGGATTGGCGGCAAGCATGGTGTGTTCGCTCATGTCTGCCAAGCATCTGAAGCAGCCCATAAAGCCTTTTTACAGCTCAAGGAATTGGGTATCGAAGGCCGCAAACGTGTTATTGAAATCGTCAAAGAAACCTGCATGGCAAACGCAGAGCCATGGGGTAAATTTGAACTCGATGAAACCAAAATTGGTCGCCTCGATCACAAAATCGAAAAACTCCAAATTGTCGGTCATGTGCCGGGTGTCGAGTGGCTTGCTCCGAATGCGATGAGTGGTGACAACGGAATCACTCTTGAGGAATTCGCTCCCTTTGGCGTCATTGGAGCTATCCTCCCAGTGACGCACTCGGTGCCTACATTGACAGGTAATGTGATCAGCATGGTAGCTGCTGGAAATGCGATTGTTTTTAACCCTCATCCGGGTGGAGCAAAGAGTGCTGTTATGGCAACTCGTGCATACAACCAAGCCATCGAAAAGGAGCTGGGCATCGACAATCTCATCTGCACGATTGAGGAACCCACCATCGAAACGTTCGAAAAAATCTGCAAAAACGAACACATTGCGTTAATGGCCATCACTGGTGGCCCTGCAGTGGTCGACGCTGCCATGAAGTCCGGCAAGCGTTCGGTGTGTGCCGGCCCGGGTAACCCCGTGGTAGTGGTCGATGATTCAGCAGATCTCGACAAAGCAGCAACCAACATCATCGCTGGTGCGGCTTTTGATAACAATCTCCTCTGTATTGGAGAAAAGTCCGTTTTTGTTGTCGATTCGGTCTTTGAGCCCTTCATGCAAGCCATGGAGCGTGCCGGAGCAACTCGCCTCAATGCCAACCAGGTAGACAGCCTCACTAATGTCGCCTTTGACATCTCAACAGGCGCCGGTGGATGTGCTCAGGCGGCCCTTAATCGTGACCTTATTGGTGTCGATGCCTCCATCCTTGCCGGACACGCAGGTATCAGCTCTCCAGCCAAGACAGATCTCGTCTTTGGTGAAACTGATGCTGATCACCCCTTCGTGCAGAAAGAGCAAATGATGCCCATGTTGCCCATCGTGCGCGTATCAGATTTCAAAACGGCTGTATCACTCGCCAAGGATGCTGAGCACGGCTACCGCCACTCCGCAGTCATCCACTCAACCAACGTTGATCACATGACTCATATGGCGAAGGAAATGGACACCACTATTTTCGTCAAAAACGGGTCCTCCGTTGCTGGTCTTGGTCTCGGTGGCGAGGGATACCTCAGTTACTCGATCGCCACGACAACCGGAGAGGGTATTACCACACCCAAGACCTTCACTCGTATCCGCCGGTGCGTCATGGTGGAAAACCTTCGCATCATCTAAACCTTTTAAATCAACTCAAAAGAATGCTCCACTGCCAAGTTGTTGGAAATGCAGTTGCCACGGCGAAACATCATTCGCTGGAGGGTTTCAAGATGCTGCTTTGCCAACAACTCGACGCTGAGCAAAAACCATCGGGCACACCCTTTGTCGCCATTGATCTGTTTGGGGCGGGCATGCACCAGAAGGTTTTTGTAAGTACTGACGGCATTGGGGCGCGTGACATCGTTCACGATGAACACTCACCCATCCGCATGTTCATCCAGGGCATCATCGACTAAATCATATGCGCATCGGCCACGTCATCGGAAAAGTTACCATGAATATCCAGGAAGAAGCCTTCCGGGGTGGACGCTGGCTAGTAATTAACCCCGTAGATACAGAACAACTCAATACATGCATTAACCAGCAACCCCTTCTTACCACCCAACCATCACTCGTCATCTACGACAACATCGGAGCGGGAGAAGGCGACATTGTCGGTTTTGTCGAGGGCGCTGAGGCTACCGCACCCTTTGATGGCCCCACGCCAATTGATGCCATCAGCCTCGCCATTTTTGACACACTTAATTACGTAGCACCCGCTCAATAATCCTATTCCATATCATGAAGAAAGTTTACACCGCAAAAGACATCCAGGATCTCCTCTCACAAGGCGCTTCCATGGACAGCATCCCTGCAGGATCAATCCTCACACCTTCTGCCAAAGACACCATCAAAGAGCACAGCAGTAATTCTACCAAATCTTCAGCCAACCACGCCAGCAGCAGCTCAAGCTCTGAGCGCTTCCCCCCACTTCCTCCGGGTGTTCCCACAACCCCACCCCAGCCTATCGTACCCAGCATGGAATACAAATGGGTTGAAGGTGGAGACCCTACCAATCCCGAGCAAATTCAGCGTTTTTTCTACTCTCCTGAGATTATGAAGCTCAAGGATGAGATGATCCGGGTTGCCCGTAAGATGTGGCAACGTAACATGGTAGACGGTAATGGTGGCAACATCACCGTCCGCGTTGGAGACAACCTCGTTCTTTGCACCCCCACACTCCGCTCGAAGGGTGAAGTTCAGGCTGACGAGATCGCTCTCATCGACTTAGACGGCAACCAGAAAGCCGGCTGGCGCAAGCGCACCTCGGAAGCCAATACCCACCTGGCCATCATGAAAGTGCAGCCTAAGTGTAAGTCTGTAATTCACGGCCACCCTCCCTATTCCACAGCATTCGCTGTCGCTCGGGTTGAGCCTCCAACGTGTCTCTGCTCTGAGGTGGAAGTATTTACAGGAGCGATTCGTCTGGTCGAATATCACACACCCGGAAGTCCTGAGATCTGTGACGCTGTTGCCAAAATAGGTAAAGACAACCCTGCCATCCTCCTCGCCAACCACGGAGTCATGGCATGGGGCAGCGACGTAGAAGATGCTTATTGGAAAATGGAGAACATGGAGACGGCCTGCCAAACCATCTGGGTTGCGAGCCAACTCAACGGAGGCAAGCTTCCGACTATTTCTGGTGAGAAAATGCAGGAAATTTTTGAGATCCGTAAGTCGATTGGCATGGAAGACCCGCGTGAGGGACTTAAAGAGTGCGAGCTGTGTCAAAACGACAGTTTCCACCCTGGCACCTACTGCGAGGTTGCTCCTGCTGAGCAAGACGTTGGCTCCAGCCTCAACCCTCAAGCAGAGGAGCTGGTCAAAAAGCTTACCGATGAGATCGTAGCAAAAATGGGGTAACCGAGTACCACTAATTCCTCCCCACCAATCATGAAGTCAGTTTATACAGCCAAGCAAATCGAGGATATCATCCTGTCAGGAAAAAGCCTCGATTCTCTGCCAACAGATGCAGTCTTAACACCCTCAGCCAAAGACTATCTCAAAGAGCTGGAAAGCCCTGGCTTCGGTTCAAGCAACAGCAAAGTAGCCGCTGATCGAGCTCTTGATTTAGAGCCACCCACTCTACCTGATTACGAGTTCAAATGGAGACCCGGAAGTGACCCTAAAACACCCGGAGAAATCCTCGATTTCTTCCATTCACCGGAAATCCACACTCTCAAAGAGCGCATCTGCGATCTCGGCAAACGCATGTGGCAACGCAATTACACCGATGGTAATGGCGGCAACATGACCATCCGCGTTGGAGACAACCTGGTGCTCTGCACCCCCACTCTCATTTGCAAAGGATTCATGAAGCCCGAGGACATGTGCCTTGTGGATCTCAATGGCACACAGGTCGCAGGCAGACGCCCGCGGACCAGCGAGTGCATGACGCACCTTGCCATCATGAGACGCCAGCCTAAGTGTAAGGCGGTATGCCACTCTCACCCCCCACACGCCACCGCATTTGCTGTGGCTGGTGTACGCCCGCCCCTCTGCATGATTCCTGAGGCAGATGTCTTCCTGGGTGAAATTGGCATGGCCCCCTACCGAACCCCCGGCACACCTGATGTTGCCGACATCGTCGGAGAGACCGGGGTTGATCACATGTCCGTACTGATGCTCAACCACGGGGTCATTACCTGGGGAGACCATATCGAGGAAGCCTACTGGCGCATGGAAAACACCGAGGCCCTCTGCCGCACCGTCTGGGTAGCCACCCAGCTTAATAATGGCAAAATGCTCACCATGACCGATGAGCAAGAGCGTGATCTCATTGAGATTCGTAAGTCATTAGGAATGGATGATCACCGTGAACATCTTCCTGACAACCAGCTTTGTAACAATGACCAATTTAGACCTGGTGTTGTCTGCAACCCCAAGTAGGCCAACTCAAACAATCTAATCACTATAACAACCAACCGATAATCAAAACATCATGAAAGCAACCATCATAGGCGGCGGCGGCCGCGTAGGCTCCAATGCTGCAATCTGCCTCCAGTGCGCAGGCGTCGTCTCAGAAATCCAGATCCTAGATGCTAACCAGGACCTTGCAGACGGCGAGGCTCTTGACCTCCTGCACGGTGCTTCCTGTCTGCACGATCAGCGTATCTATGCAGGTGACTATGACCGTGCCGCGGACTCAGATATCTTCATTATTACCGCCGGCCTTCGCCGCAAGCCCGACGAAAGCCGCTTGGACCTGATCAATCGTAACGTCGGTCTCTTTTCCCAGATTCTCAACAGCATTAAGACCGCAGGCATGAAGCAAGACGCCATTGTCTTCGTTGTATCCAACCCAGTCGATGTCTTGACCCATCTCGCAGTCAGCTTCCTTGGATTACCTCCTGCACAGGTTATTGGTCTGGGCACCATGCTGGACACAGCACGCTTCCGCTCCCTGATTGCCAATGATCTCGACCTTGCACCTACCCAGGTCAAAGCCCTCATCCTCGGTGAGCACGGTGACACCATGCTTCCTGTATGGTCATCTGCCACAGTCGGCGGCTTACCCCTCACGGGCGTCAAAGGTTGCGATGCCAATTACCAACGCCAGATCTTTGAGCGCACCAAAACAAGTGGTGCTGAGGTTATCTCCCGCAAGGGTGGTGCCGGATGGGCAGTAGGTGCGACGATTGCTGAGACTGTTCACTCCATCGTACTCGACAAGAAGCAACTCCTTCCCGTCTCCAGCCTCCAAAATGGCTGCTATGGCCTCAAGGACGTTTGTCTGAGTGTTCCTACTATCGTTGGCCGTGGTGGTGCGGAGAAACACATTGAAATCGATCTCTGGCCAAAGGAGAAGCAAGCTCTGCAGGCATCTGCACGCGCTCTCAAGGAGATGCTCAAGAACGTAGCCTCTGCCTAAGCAGGCTCCGCTCAAACAATTCATTAAAAATCCCCGCTGGCAGATGCCGGCGGGGATTTTTTTGAGTTTTGATGATTTCCTACTCCTGCTCCGCGGTCTTTCGACGGTTCCAGCAGAGGAGTCCGTAGCCGGCAATAACCACAAAGCACACGGCCGGCAGGTAGAAGGATCCACGTGTTGCGGTAGTTCCCATGAATCCATCCATGTCGAGAATCTGGCCTTGCAGGCGTGGCATGAATGCTCCACCCACGATGGCGAAGATCAATCCTGCCGAACCCAGCTTGGCGTCTTCACCAACACCGTCCAGAGCCAGACCATAAATAGTTGGGAACATCAGGGACATACACGCGGAGATCGCAATGAGTGAGTAAAGACCGGCCATGCCCTCGAGATAAATAGCACCCAAGGTGCAGCCAATTCCTGCTAAGCTCAGAACGAAGAGCAGCCTTCCGGGCGAGAC
Source organism: Akkermansiaceae bacterium (assembly GCA_040264795.1). Taxonomy (GTDB): domain Bacteria; phylum Verrucomicrobiota; class Verrucomicrobiia; order Verrucomicrobiales; family Akkermansiaceae; genus Oceaniferula. Next base: position 13,726 of record JBDQHQ010000017.1, read on the forward strand.
ATACTTAAGGAAGAAGGTGCAGATGAAACGGCTACACAGAAAAATAACCATGGCCAGAATGTTGTGATTCTGGGCCGTAGCTTTGTCGATACCCAACTCGTTCTCCGCATATTGGATAATAAAGGTCCAGCACATGATCTGCGCTCCGACATAGAAGGTCTGGGCAACGACACCTCCCAGATAGCGAGGGTTGCTGAGCAAACGACCAACGGTTCTACCAAAATGCAGATCATGCAAATCTCCTTTCGGGCTGGTGTCAGGCATTTTGGTAATGATGAAAATCACCATGACACCAATGACGACAAAACCGATGACCATGTAAGGCATGGATACGATCTTGAGATCATGCTGCTGAAGCTCTGAGTGAGTTTTCCCTTGGAAGCTATCAATCTTACCGTCCTTAAAATCAACCAAAGCATTTGATGCTACATTTTCAGCATCGGGACCCAGGTTCATCACGTATACTTTGACGTTTTCATCATTGGTACGCTCACGCTCCTTGGCCTTGAGAATGGGGAGGATATCAAGCTCCTCTTTTTGTTCTGCTGCGGGCTGCATCTCAGCATAGAAGCCGTTGACGTCGTTTTTAAAGTCCTCCACTTCAATCGTGGAAAGAATGACCGTTCCCGCAATAAACATACCCGTAAGTGAGCCCATCGGGTTGAAAGCCTGGGCCAGATTGAGTCTGCGTGTCGAGGTCTCGGCAGATCCCATGGATAGAATATAAGGGTTTGCTGTGGTTTCCAGGAATGCCAGACCAAAGGTCAAAATGTAGAGGGCAATGATAAAGAGGTTAAAGTTAGCGCCTGATGCTGCAGGTATGGAGAGCAGTGCCCCGACCGCATAAAGCAGCAATCCGACGATGATGCCAGACTTGTAGGAAAACTTACGGATAAATATGGCAGCGGGTAGCGCCATAGTCGCATAGCCTCCATAGAAGGCCATCTGCACCCAGGTGCTCTGAGCATTATCAATCACAAAAACATCCTTGAAAACAGCCACCAATGGGTTGGTCACATCATTGGCAAAACCCCATAGGGCAAAGAGACTGGTTACGAGAATAAACGGGAGAAGAAACTTCTTCTCAACAACGGCACTTGGTTTGATGGCTGACATAATATTCAGTGTTTGTCTGTAGATTGTTGATCCATTCAGTCGATAAGGAGTCAGATTTACCTGGCTCATTTGAATCATTCAACATCTTGGGAAACTATCAATTACAGCTGAACTGACCAGAATATTCATCACTCATTTGTGGGACGGCCCATCCAAGTCTAGGCTTAAGCCGTCAGAGCAACAACCGCAGTAAAGGCAGCTGCAGGGGTCTACTGGGGAGTCACACCCTTTTTCAGAATGATGTTGGCGTATTTGTTGACATCTCCGGTGGCGACCACCGCGTGAGCTTTTTCCACCCGCTCATAAAAGGCAAAGCGTTCCAGGCGCGAAATCTTCGGGCTGAGCTCACTGTGGCGGGCGATGGCTTCCGCGTAGGAGCCTTCCACCTTCGGATCCAGGCTGTCCCCCTCCACCGCCTCCATGGTGATCACCGGAGCCGGGTCATACGCATCGAGCTCAAACAGCGGTAAAATGGCATCCAGCATGTCAGGCACACTCAGACCATCCGCACGGATGACCGTGTCATTGAACTGATGCCCCGGGAAATGACCATCCGCCAGCACTAACTCCTCGCCGTGCCCCATGCGGCACATCACAGCTAGCAACTCCGGAGACAACAGTGGTGAAATTCCCTTTAACATGATAGGGATCTTAAGAAACCGGTGGGAGCATGCCAGCCAAATTTCTGCCTGTAGCCAAGAAAAAGCCCCGCCGAATGACTCCGGCAGGGCTTAAGATTAGATAGTCAGAGACCCAGCTTATTAACTGATCTCACCGCGGGCCATGCCCTTTTCCTCAAGAGCGGCCTGCGCTGCGGCAAGCTTGGCAATCGGGATACGGAATGGTGAACAGGAAACGTAGTTGAGACCTGTGCGGTGACAGAACTTGACGGACTCGGGGTCACCTCCGTGTTCACCACAGATACCGACCTTGAGCTTGTTCTTGGTCTTGCGGCCACGATCAACACCGATTTCAACAAGTTGGCCGACACCAGTCTGGTCCAGGCTGGCAAACGGGTTGTTGTTGACCACCTCGGCATCCTGGTAGGCTGGCAGGAATGAACTGGAGTCATCCCGGCTGAGGCCGAGGCAGGTCTGGGTGAGGTCATTAGTTCCGAAGGAGAAGAAATCAGCATGCTCGGCAACGGCATCAGCAGTCAGGGCAGCGCGAGGAATCTCGATCATGGTACCCACGCTATACTTGAGCTGGCTCTTCTTGAGTCCAAGCTTCTTGCGAACCTCGGCAGCTGCCTCGTCAATGACGGCTTTCTGCAGCTCGAGCTCCTTCGCGTAAGATACCAGAGGCACCATGATTTCAGGAACCACCTTGATCTTCTTTGCCTGCACTTCGGCAGCGGCCTCGAGGATGGCAGTAGCCTGCATCTTGGTGATCTCGGGATAGACGATTCCAAGGCGGCAGCCCCGGTGACCCAACATCGGGTTCTCCTCGTGCAGGGCCTTGATGCGGTTCTTAATGGC
>JBDQHQ010000018.1:0-16308 GCA_040264795.1 Akkermansiaceae bacterium
ATGTTATCGATGTAATGCAGGGCCATGGCCTCAGGAGTGCGTGGTAATGTGGGCGAACCCCACTCGTGAGTGCCGTGGTGACTGGCAATCAAGTGCAGCAAGTGCAAGTGCACATCCTCGGTAGCAGGTTCCAGCTTTTCCCAACCCTCGGCGCAAGGCTTTTCCATCATATCCCGCCAGAGTTTATTAACGGTCTCAATACCCAGGGGGATGTGTCCGAGCATTTCACCGTGCTTGCTGTAGGGCTGGGTAAATCCAAGCTCCGGGTAGTTATTCTCCCACATTTTGCCGCAATCGTGAAATAGCACCCCCGTGACCAGTAAGTCACGGTTCAGCCTCGTGTAGACGCTAGAGGTAGCAACCGCAGCACGCATCATTTGGGCCACATGCTCTACCAAGCCTCCACGCCGGGCGTGATGATTCTTGCGCGCGGCAGCACATCTGCGGAAACGATCACCATAATGGCTGATAAACTCATCACAGATTTGGCGAAGCCTTGGATCTGCAATATCTGCGAGTATCTTTTCAATGTCTGCCCAGTCTTCATCCTGCCGGGCACGAGTTTCAGGATCCCCTGCCAGAAAATCCGCCCCCTCGGGTTCATTGAGCAGGCGCATATCCCATTTACCTGAATCGACCCCATACTGGTTTTGGGTCCAGTCCCCGCTAAATCGCAGCAAGGTGCCGTCTGCAATCTCTTCCAACGCACGAAACTGTGGCAGATTATCCCATACCTTGAGTTTCATCTCACCAGTACCATCAATAAGATAAATCTCATAAAACGGCTTACCCCCCTTGGTTTCACGCTCCACCCTACGCTCCAACTGGGCATCAAAACTGGCTGAAAGCGGGATACTGCCGGTATTTTGTCTCAGTGAGGAAATGGTAAGATGCTGCACCCCTTCAGGCTAAACATTCACATCAGTGACTCAAGCACTAATGGCACACTAGCAGGCATCCATTATCCAATGAGCACCCTCAGAGTGGCAGGTCGTAGCTGCGCCCATCAGCTCCTTCATACCAGCGCACGTAAGCCAGATTGACGGTAGCAAAACCACCTGGAGTCGGGTAATCCCCAGTGAAGTACCAATCACCACATGGCCCTTTGATGCAGGCACGTAGGTTTTCAATGGTTTGGTATACCACTTCTACCTCACCATGCCAGTCGATATCCTCCGGGCTGACCATGCGGCTGATCTCCGCGGAAATTTGGTCGTCAGTGAAATCTTCATAGATACGTTTCACCTGATTGATGCGCTCCTCACTCGGTTTGTTGAGTTCCTCCTTACATGCCCGGTAAACCTGCTCAAGAATCCGGCTCTTACCCGCACGCTTGATAAGATTAACTGCCGCTTGGAACGCAATAAATTTACCCAGCTCGGACATATCGATACCGTAACAATCGGGATAACGGATTTGCGGAGCTGTTGAGCAAATCACGATCTTACGCGGCTGGGTTCTGGCAAGGATCTTCAGGATAGACTCCTTTAAAGTAGTACCGCGCACAATGGAGTCATCCAGGGCAACCAGTGTATCGCCTTCTTTGACCAAGCCATAGGTGATATCGTAGACATGGGACACAAGCTGAGCCCTTCCTTTTTCCTGGGAGATAAAGGTGCGCATCTTGATGTCTTTGTGTACTGCTTTTTCCCCGCGCGGCCAGTTCCTCATGATCAGTTCATCAAGCAGATCTTCAGTGAGCACACCTTTTTGGGATGCTTCCAAAATCTCAGCCCTGACCTGCTGTCTTCGTAACAAGCGCAAGCCATCGAGGAAACCGTAATAAGCGGTCTCCGCTGTGTTGGGGATAAAAGCAAAGACGGACTTGTCAAAATTCTCACCAATGGATTTGTAGACCTGATCAACCAGTGCCGCCCCCATCGCTTTGCGCTCACGATAAATAGCAGGGTCGTTACCACGGGAAAAATAGATACGCTCAAAGGAGCAAGGGCTTTTGGGACGATCCTCGTGAAAACTTTGCGTGCTTTGACTACCATCACGGCGCACAATCGTCAGCGTGCCTGGCTCCATTTCCCGGACTTGTTCCTGAGATGACTCGAACACGGTCATCAGCGGCACCCGCTCCGAGGCAAAGGCAATGACTTCATCATCCTCATACATATGGCACGGGCGAATACCTCGCGGATCACGCATGACAAACATATCCCCGTTGCCGACAATACCACTAATGGCGTAACCCCCATCCCATGAATCAGCGGACTCTCTGATGATGGAGGGAAGATCAATCTGCTCGGAAATCAGGCCCGGTATTTGCCGGCCATCGACCCCCTTGTCTCTCAACCTGCGGTAGAGGTCGGTGTGATACTCATCGAGGTGAAAGCCGATCTCCTCTAATACCGTCTGGGTATCCGTTCCAAATACCGGGTGCTGCCCACGATCCATGAGCTTGCTGTTGAGCTCACCGGTGTTGGTCATATTGAAGTTCCCCATGACCATCAATGTGCGGGTCGGCCAGTTTGAGCGGCGTAAATAAGGATGGCAAGAACCGGAGTCAAACTCCCCGGATGTTCCGTAGCGAAGATGACCAATGAGAACCTCACCGCCAAAATCAAATTTCTGCTTCACTGAATCAGGATCCTCGGGATCAAGGATGCCTTTGCGAGCCATCTTGTTAAAGCTCTTGAGCTCCTTGCGAAATACCGATGCCATGGAGTCACGTGCCGCATCCCTGCGCCTGAAAATATAGGGCTGGCCAAGTGGCATGTTGAGTTTGACACAGCCAATGCCAATACCGTCCTGACCTCGGTTATGCTGTTTCTCCATCAGGAGAAAGAGCTTGTTCACCCCCCAAAGCGCGGTGCCATACTTGTGCTTGTAATAAGAAAGCGGTTTCTTGAGCCTTACTACCGCAATACCACACTCGTGTTTGATGGGGTCACTCATGACAAAATCGGTGATCAGTTAGCAGTGGACTCCATTAGCTTTCCATACTCACCCTGACACCGCTCGTGTCACTGATGGTGCCAATTTTGACGCCTCCCGGACCGGCAGACATAATGCGCTCCGCTTCATCAGGAGAAACGATCACCACCCAGCCAAATCCCATGTTAAAGGTATGGAATTTGTCCTCCGCATCGACGAAGTTGAAAAGCTTCTTCATGGCCGGATTATTCCACTCTGGAATCACGACATCGGCTCCGTGATTGGGCAACAATCTCTCAAGGTTTTCAGGCAACCCTCCCCCTGTGATGTGAGCCATGGCTCTGGGTTTGACCCCTGCTGCTTTGATATCGGCGACGACATCGTGATAGAGACGGGTCGGGGCCAGTAAACTGACAATTTCCTCCTTGGAGAAAGCATCTCCATGCTCGGCAAAGACCCTGCGGATAAGGCTCCAGCCGTTGGCATGCGGGCCGTCGGAGTGGTAACCAATCAACACGTCACCGGTGGCAATTTGGGTCGGGTCAATTAAATCAGGTTTTTCACAGCAACCGATACAGAATCCGGACAGCTCAACAACATCTTCGGGGACAATACCGGGCATTTCCGCTGTCTCACCCCCCGCAAGGATACAGCCACAATCCTCAAGGTAATCGCACATGCCGGCGATCAGACGCGTGATCAATGGCTTGTCCAGGGCTGAGATCCCGATGTAATCGAGAAACATCAAGGGGTCCCCGCCTGTGGTGAGAATATCATTCACACTCATCGCCACCAGATCTTTGCCCGCAGCTTCAAACTGATCGTGCTCAAGGAGCAATTCCAACTTGGTGCCGACACCGTCACAGCCCGTCACAATGACCGGCTCCTGGTAATCACTCAGATCGAAAGCTGCAGCGAATAGGCCAAATGCCCCATAGAGCTGCCGTTGATTTTGTGTTCTGCGAACATGGGCTCCGATGTCCCCTACGAGGGCTGCGGCTTCCCTGGTGTCCACACCTGATTCCTTGTAGGTAAGTTTTCCCGTCATAAGTGGAGGGCCAATGGCTGCTGATGTCGTTTTGTAGCAGGACAGCGAAGAGTGGCAATGGTTTATTTCAGCTTCTCATCAAGTATCCCTTTTTGACCTAGCCAACATCCATCACCAGCACTTTTTCCCACCAGTCCTTGAAGGCGTCCACAAAGACATCATGATCCGCATGATCCTGGTAAATATCGTGATCCTCAAGGGTGTTAAATCGCATGGAAAGGGCGTAATCAAAGCTCTTGTCCGTCACAGGGCGTTCCGGAGTATCAGCCGACTTACCCCACATTCCGCCGGCAACTTCTTCTATTTTAAACAAATCGGCCAAGCCCTTCTCAAAGACCCCTTGGTCAACTTCGTTCTTTCTCTCCTCCTTGAGCCAAAAATAAACATGATGTTCCATGGCCGGCATCCTTTCGCCAGCAACGTGATCTGCCAAGCACGAACATCCCGATTTTTCACAAACAGCAGCTCACCCCCCATAAAAAGTCCGAGGTTGACTCATATCCGCAAATTCGGGAGTCTCAGCTCACCATGAATACGGGAAAGTTCAAACTTATCGCCACAGGAATCATCCTCATTCTAATGGCCGTGGTCATCTTTCAGAATTTTGAGTCCATCACACTACAAATCCTGATGGCCAAAGTCCAAATGCCGCTTGCACTGCTCTTATTGTGCACCTTCGCGATCGGCTTGGTTACGGGCTGGATTACCACCTTGCTGACCAGTAAGAAACGAGCCCCTGAGAAACAGGCTAACGAGTAATTAAGACTGACGAGTTCACCTCACCTACATCACATCGGTGTAGGGATCGTAATGCACCGGGTGATCATCGTCGGCATCAGGAATATCCGGCAAGCCCTCACCGGATTTGACGATTTTTTTCTCAGCTCGGGTGGGAAACTTCGCCAGGGCGATGTGAAATAATGCGTCCCCTTCATCAGCCTGGCCTTCATTGGTGCGCCCAATCAGGATGCCCGTCTGGGTAGCAATCACCTCCTGCTCATAGTCCCCCAGAGGATCAGCAATAAAACCCAGCACGTCACCCTCTTGGACCGCCCTACCCAAGGCGATGAGTGGTGTAAACAAGCCTCCCACCTGAGCTCGCTCCCAGTATCCCTTCGCACACACCACTGCATGCCGGGCATTCTTTTTTGCCGCGGCAGGTCGCTTGGGCAGCATGCCCAGATGCCTCATGACTGCCTGCACTCCTCTTTTACCAAAACGGATGGAGGGTGTGTCCAGCCTGAGTGCCTCACCACTCTCATAAAGAATGACCGGAATGTTAGCCGCATTGCATACTGCCCTGATCGTACCCTCGGGAGTAGTCGAAGTCAGCGTCACCGGTGGGCCAAAGGCCTCGGCAAGCTCCAGTGATTTTTTATCATCTGCAGTGACTCGCACCTGAGGCAGATTAGCCCGGTTGAGCGCACCTGTATGCAGATCCACCACCGCGTCACAGTGTGGCAATAACTCGCTGGTCAAAACGTGTGCGAGCCGGCCACCCAAGGAACCTTTCGGCGAGCCTGGAAAGAGACGATTAAGGTCACGACGGTCGGGCAAGTATCTCGATCTGTTTGAAAAAGCCGGGACATTGACAATGGGAACGGCGATCAATGTTCCCTTGAACCTTTTCTCCAAACTGGGCGAGTTAATCAATCTGCGGATAATTTCCGCACCGTTGATCTCGTCACCATGGATGCAGCCTACAACCATTAGCGTCGGCCCATCGCTCTTACCCCTGATCACCCATGCCCGCATTGTCACTGGCTCATGGGTGGTCATCATGCCAACCTTCAGACCTATAAGTTTGCGCTCACCAAGTTTGATGGTGTGTCCCTGAATGATGAGATCTTTCATCTGCTATCTGATATTGTTCCATTCCCTCACCACTGTCGAAAAAAATCACACCCCGACCCAAGATTTCCCAAAGGCAATCACCAAAGGCATCGTCAACAAACTCACTACAGTAGTGGTAATCACCACGGTGATAGCAACCTCGGTTCTACCCCCGTAGTGACGGGACAAGACAATGGGAAACATTCCTGCGGGCACAGCTGCCTGGATTACAAGCACCTGCTTGAGTTCCACTGCCAGAGGTAAGTACTTGGCACTGGCAAGAATGATCACTGGGATCAGAGCCAGCCGCAAAGCCACACCCCCTACCCCGATTTTCCAATCAAATTTGGTTTTGCCGAGCAGATCACCCAAGGTGGTTCCAACCAGCAACAAGGACATGGGCACAGCACACACCCCAAGTATCGCAAAGAGATTACGCCCAACTGCGGGGACCATATGATCGGTAGCCGTCTCCATGAGCAACAAGCCGACAATCACCGCGATGATCGGCCCCTTCATAAACACCCGCCAAGATGGGGTAATTTTACCCGAGAGCAGCATCAACAACACGGTCCACATGGCAAGCTCCACACCGAGATTATGCGTAAAGAGAACGGCAATCACGTTGTCATCCCCCGGATACAAATATGCGACGAGAGGTATGGCGATAAACCCGTAATTCTGCAATCCGGCTGAAACAGCGAAAGTCCCCCTACCACTTCCTGACCTCAGACCCAGCACGGGAGCTAACAGAAAAGAAAGTAGTGCCCCCAAGACAATCATTGCAAAACCAATGCCTGCGGATGTATACATCACACTCGGATCACGCAGCACCTCGGCACCCAGCATCTTATCGAGGATGAGGCAGGGAAAAAACACATGCACCGCTGTAGTCATCAGACCCTTGTCTGCATCTTCAGTGAGCACCCCGGTCCGGCGCAGGATTATACCTAGCAGCACCACCAGGTAAACAGGTATCGCTGCCTGAAGAACGTGCAGACTCTCATGCATGCGGGCATCCTAGACACATGCAAGCTGCGTATACAATGTTATCCATTCAGCCGCTTGCGGGAAATAATTGCCCGACCGGCAAAGACTAAAAACACACAACATAGGTCTTGTTCTTAATGACTGTTTTTTTCAGCATGCCCGCGTGATTGATGCGCATCATCATTTTTGGAGATATAAGCCTGAGGACCTCCCTTGGATCACGGAAAACATGGAGGCGCTCCGGCACGATCACCGGGTAGCCGAGCTCGAACATGAACTGGAGTTCAGTGGCATGGATCAGGTGATTTCCGTGCAATGCCGGCGCACCGATCGTGAAAATCAATTCCTACTCGAAGAGGCGAGAAAATCCGAGGGCCTTGTGGCCGGGGTCGTTGGCTGGGCACCACTTGATTCCCCCGATCTCAGGGTTTTTCTCGACCAATATATTCGCGAGCCTCTACTGAAAGGTGTCCGGGAAGTCGTCACTGGTAAAGAAAAGCAATCTTGGCTCAATGACCCTGACGTTGATGCGGGCATTGCAGAGCTGAAGTGTTGTGACCTTGCTTTTGACCTGACGGTTTACCCTGAGCAGTTACCTGCTGCCATAGCATTCGCTGACCGCCACCCTGACCAGCGCATGGTGTTAACCCACTGTGGGCACCCGCCCATCCAAACACAGGAGTTGGTCCAGTCTTGGGCCCACGCCATTCGCGAGCTTGCACGCCGGCCTCATGTTTACTGCAAGGTATCGGGACTAACAGAGCAACTCTCCATCAATTCCTCTCAAGCTATAGACACGGTTCGGCATAGCCAGCTCATCCAGCCCTATTTTGATACGGTCTGTAAAGCCTTCGGCGCCAAGCGCCTGATGTATGGATCAAATTGGCCTATCTGCAAACTCACCACTACCTACCCGGCATGGATGACCACCGTAGACGATCTCATTTTCTCACTGAGTGATGATGAAAAAAATGCGATCCATCGTGATACCGCCATTGAGTTCTACCGTTTGGAAACCCTCTGATCCAACCGGCATTTGTTGATGGCGAGGCACAACATATGTGTTATGCTGTGACACTGTGAAAAAACCTGTGGAGATGATGCTGCGTGAGCATCTGAGGGCACGCAACATCGATGACCAACTCGTCCTGAAAGCCATGGCGGAGGTGCCGCGTGAGCTCTTTGTGCTGCCCGAGTATAGGGACCGCGCCTACGATGACTGCCCTCTGCCCATCGGTCTGGGGCAAACGATCTCACAGCCCTACATCGTTGCCCTGATGATTCAACTCGCCCGGATCAACCACAGCTCAAAGGTGCTGGATATCGGAACCGGATGTGGATACATGGCCGCAGTGCTCGCTCACATTGCCAATCAAGTTTGCACACTGGAAACCATTCCTGAACTGGCCTCCATGGCGAGCAAGCATTTTCAAGAACTCGGCCTTGAAAACATTGATAGCCGTGTCGGTGATGGTCATGCCGGCTGGCCAGAGCAGCGTGAGTTTGATGCCATCATCGTCTCATGTGCCGCTGACCAATGTCCCGAAGATCTTCTCGCCCAGCTCAAAAGCGGCGGTCGGGCCATCATCCCCGTGACGAGCTCACCCGGGCAACAAATACTCACCATCTTTGAGAGGGACCAGCACGGCGAGCTCAGCAGCACCCAACACTCCCCGGTGAGGTTCGTGCCCATGGTTTAAAAACTGCTATTTTATCTGGCCAAACTGCGCCGTAGCGTAATGGAGCACCTGCTCATAGGGCAAGCGATCCAACATCCCCCATTGCGCGTGACCATAAAGCCTGTAACGCATCATCGCAGGGCTATAAATTCCACACAAAAAACGTGCCAGTCTTTCAGGATTAGACAAAGCCGAACGCCCCTCGGCAACCACGGCTTGGATCATTTCAAGCTCATCGAGGGTCACATCCTCAACTTCGCTCAAAGGTAATTTGGCGGTCTGAAAGGCACCAATACATGAACTGCAGTGACCACAAGGCTTGTCTAATTGCTCACCAAAATAGCCCACCAAGGATCTCGCAATACAGTGTTGTGATGAGGCAATCTCAAATACCTTGTTAATACGGGCAAGGTCATACTCGCTGTGCTGCCGATACGCTGAGACCATCTCACGGGTGAGCTCTGCAATATGTTCAGGATGCCGCTTGATTCGATAATGCACCAGGCTGTGGCTGAGCTTTAAGCTCACTTCTCCGCCCGCCTCCAGCTCCCGCAACCAGCTCAGCAGGCGGTTCATTTTCACTACATCATGGTCTGCCAAATCCAGCAAACAAACCCTCTCCTTGGCAGCGATCAGCTCTGCAAGGGTATGGCGCATCTTCTTGGGAAAACCATTGAGTATTCTCTCCCTGGAAGCAGCGTCCCAGCGCAGTGGCACCAGATGACACCACATCCAGGAACCTCCATCAGGAACGATCCAGCCATCACTCTCAAGCCGGGCAAGAAGTACCTCGAGTAATTCCTGCGCAATGTCATTGAGCGTACTCAAGTTGTAGCGCGATATGATAGCCCGTTTGCCTTGGGAGAAGAGATTCTTAAGCACTGCCTCTGTTGCTCTCTTAGAGGGTTGCTTGGCCATAACAAGGCTTTCAAGAGCGAGACGATCATCGCCATTGATCATGAGTTCGCAGTGACTTGGCTTACCGTCACGACCTGCCCTGCCACTTTCTTGTATCCATCCCTCGGGGGACTTGGGAGCGTGATAGTGAATCACGCTGCGCACGTCAGGCATATCCACGCCCATACCAAAGGCGATCGTCGCACAAATCACAGTGAAGCGATGTGCCAGAAATCCATCCTGAACCTCGGCTCTGGCATCAGCCGGCATACCTGCGTGGTAGGCGCGGGCACTGACACCGGCATTTTGAAGCATCGCAGCCAATTCCTCCACATCCCCCCGCCTTGTTGCATAGACAATGGCGGGAGTGCGCCCTGCAACCCGCAGTGTCTCCAGCAGATGCTGTTGTTTTTCCTGCTTGGAGCATACGGCCACCTCAAAACTCAAATTCTCACGAAAAAAAGAGGTCTGCACATGGTCCCTATTAAGAATCCTGAAGGCCTTTCTGATTCCTCTCGCCGTCTCTTCGGAAGCCGTGGCGGTAAGCGCCAGGATGACCTTGGGCTTTAATGCGAAAATAAACTTAGGCAACCTGATATAGGACGGCCTGAAGCTATGCCCCCATTCCGAGATACAGTGAGCCTCATCAACGGCAACCATCGCAATGGTGGACTCCTTGAGGAGCGCGGTCATTGCCGGTTCAGCCAGCCGTTCAGGTGAGAGATACAAGAGCTTGAGCTCACCGGAGGTGATACTGGCAAGTATCTGTTCCGTCTCTTCCATCGAGCTCGTTGAATCAAGCCTCGCGGATGGGACCCCCATGTTTGTCAGACTCTCCACCTGGTCTCTCATGAGAGCAATGAGCGGAGAAATCACAATACTGAGACCCTCCATGCACATGGCCGGAAGCTGATAACACAAGGACTTGCCGCCTCCGGTTGGCAGAACGGCCAGCGTATTGGTGAGATCCATGACACGCTCAATAACCTCGCTTTGACCCGGCCTGAGCTCATCATGGCCAAAGTAGCGCTTCAGCGCCTCACTGGTTTCCGGTGCACTCATCACTGACGCTGCTCTGCCATCTCACAGGCCAGCTCAATGGCATGGATCATGGAATTGGCATTGGCCTTGCCCTTGCCCGCAATGTCATAGGCCGTGCCGTGATCGGGACTGGTTCGCGGCTTAGGCAAACCCAAGGTGACATTCACCCCGGTATCAAAATCTAACAATTTAAGCGGGATCAAACCTTGGTCGTGATACATGCAAAGCACAGCATCATAATCTCCGTCTGCTGCGGGGCGGAAAATGGTATCGGGCGGGTGCGGGCCACTGTAGAGGGCACCAGCCTGATCCGTATCGCGCAGGGTATCCACAGCCGGCTTAATCAGCTCCATTTCCTCGGAACCAAAAGCTCCATTTTCACCTGCGTGTGGATTAAGCCCGCAAACGGCAATCCGGGGGCTTGCGATCCCGCGCTGCTGACAAAAAGCTGCAAGCAAACGCCCGACCCGGACAATCTCCTGTTGGCTGAGCAAGCCCGGCACATCCGCAAGTGCCACATGGATGGTGACCAGGCCTACGGTCAGGTTCTTACCCGTCAAGCACATGGCATGGTTGTCACAGCCAAGACGGTCGGCAAAAAACTCGGTCTGGCCGGGAAAATCAAATCCAAGCTCATGCAAGCCCTCCTTGCCTATGGGTGCGGTCACCACCGCATCAATTTCCCCGTTTTTGAGCAGCCTCGCTGCCTCTTCGAGAGCATCCATCGCAGCCTTCGCAGTCGCAGCATCAGGTTTTCCTGGAACTGCAGCCACTTCCTCACCAATCAGCCGATAGGTGCATGCCGTACTGAGCTGGCCAGAAGCCAGTGCAGCAGCCACTACCTCAGGGCCAATTCCCGCCTGATCCCCGAGTGTAATACCAATAGTAACCTGACCTTGATCGCTCATGCTTACTCGCACATCATTCTACGCTCAGGCAATAAGATCAACGAGAATAAGAGAAGGGTTGCATGCCCCGCAATTTGACGCATATAGTCATCCCAGCAATCATGGCCACCCGAGGCACCAACCAGTCAAACCCCAAGACTTCGAAAACAAGAAAAGCCTACGCCGGCATCCTCCCCAAAAAGGGTTGGCCGCGGAGGAATTATCACTTCCTGCGCCACCGCCTGCTACCTCAAGTGTTTCAAAAACGCAACGGCTCAAGCCGCGAGCCCATACCCCATCCTCCTGAGGCGGGAAAAATCCGGGTGACTTGGATTGGGCACGCCTCATTTCTCGTTCAGTTCCCAGATCATTCCGTCATCATTGATCCGAACTGGGCCAACTGGCACGGAATGGTCAAACGTCAGCGGGCTCCGGGACTGGACCTACAGCTCATGCCACTGGTTGATCTGGTAATGGTCACGCATGCGCACTTTGACCACCTCCATAAAAGAAGCCTGAAAATCCTCGAGTCTCATGAGGGCATTGTTGTGCCCACTGGTAGCAGTGCCCTGGTCAAAAAACTCGGCTTTCATACCGTGCATGAGATGTCCGTCTGGGATGAGCTCACCTTTGATGATTTGAGCGTAACCCACACCCCCAGCCACCATTGGGGAGCACGCTACCTTCACGATACGCACCGTGACTACGGTGGCTACATGATCTCATCAGGTGTGTGCAAGGTGTTTCACTGTGGTGACAGCGCCTACTTTGAAGGCTTCCAGGAAATTGGCAAACATCACACACCCGATGTAGCCTTGATGCCTATTGGCGCTTACGATGCCCCTAGCGGGCGGGATGTGCACATGAATCCGGAGGAAGCCGTGCGCGCTTTCATCGAGATGGAAGCGGGAATCCTCATCCCCATGCACTATGGCACTTTCCCCTTGGGCAATGAACCCTACGATGAGCCTGTGGAGCGGCTCGTATCAGAGGCTCAGCGCCTTGGAGTGGCAGATCGCGTGCTCATCCTGGAGGAAGGCGTGGGGGTTGAAGTGGAGTGCTTGGCTGAGACCAAAAGCTAGGTCTTGCAACGCCCCGGGTAAAAAATGACCCCTTATCGATGCTCACATTTTGAGCTAATTCGCGTCTTGCAGTTTGATAATATTTAAGTAATCTTAACTACATTCCCTTCCAGCCCTTTTTACCGGGCTCATGTTTGACATGAGATCACGCAGACCAGCTATTACCAGCAGACCGAGACGGGTGCGCAGGCGCAACAGCAGGCGTATCGACCGCCCCACTCTGCGCCAGGCCATTCACGATGCCAACATGCGTGCAAGACAGCGCACCAACACGCGCATCGGCAGACGTCACGGCCTCACCTCCATTCAGGCGGCCATTGCCGGCACTGCGAGCGAGCCGATCATCCATCTAAATATAGGTCAACGGATGACGCGCTGGCTCATTGCCCTGCTGCTCCTACCCTTTTGCGTGGTCACAACCAGAGCCTTGTTCAACATCAACCAAGCTCCGGGTGTTGAGGCAAGCTTCTGGTATAATCTACTCACCTCCGAGCACTTCCTCTTTTTTGGAATTGGTGGCATACTGATGACCGGCTGGTTTTTCACCGGTCTGCTTGAGCGCTTGTTTCTCTACTTCTACGTTCTAGGGCACGAGCTCACCCACGCGCTTTTTGTTTACGTCTGTGGCGGTAAGGTTGGCGGCATTCGCGTCACCGCAGATGGAGGTTACGTCATGACCAATAAAAGCAATTTCCTCATCGCCCTCTCACCTTATTTTCTGCCGTTCTGGTCCATTGTCATTGTCGCCCTGTCCAGTGTTCTCGGTTTCTTTTATAGAGATATCCCCCACCACGATAACGCGCTTTACTGTCTAATTGGCTTTAGTTGGACCTTTCACCTGCTATGGACACTGTGGATGATTACCCGGGAGCAGCCAGACTTGAAAGAAAATGGCATATTCTTCTCCTTAGTTGTAATCTATCTGGCCAACGTGATCGCGATCTCCATTTTACTGTGCCTCGGCCCAGGTAATTTGACCTGGTATCACTGGGCGAATGAATTCATGGATGCCTGGCATGACCTGACAAAATTTGTAAATAAGAGTGGTGTTTTAGGTATCTAAATCACCAATGATTAATAAATATCAAAAAAAGATGATTTTTTAGTTGCGTATCTCAAAAAAACCCTTACTATGCAGACATCGCTCAGAAATGGGCGACATTTGGGGGGGAACAGCTCCGTCAGCAAAAGCCTTCGGGCCAAGTTGACGGAGCTGTCATTTTATAGGCATGATGGGCAACGACCCCTGCTTCCATCCAAGCAGAGAATCCGGGCAATCCTAAGTTATAATCCGGTCTGAAGCGCAAGGATCATACAAAACCGCTCTCATCTTCAGGCACGGGCGGGATGAGATCATCGCGCAGCAGCAAGCGCTCAATCGACAGGTCATCAAGCAAGCCCACTGAAGTCTGCTGAATAACTGCGGCATAAGGCGTAATCCTGTCTACCTCTGCAATGGCTGCATGCACCATGGATGAGATAATATCGGCATCGTATTTATCACGCTCAAAGAGATTGGTGATACGAAACATCAGCTGCTCTCGGTCCAAATCATATTCCAGACTTCCGAGTGTCAGTTTCTTGTTGGCTCTGGCGAGCAGCTCGAGCATCAGCGGCTCCTGCTCTAATTCCATACTCATGGGAGATTCTCCCACAATGGACAAGGCATTGATCTGCGGAAAGGCTTGTGCGTGCAAATGAACCTGGGTGTGGTAAGCCTCGAAAGCCGTACGGATGACATCCTTGCCCTCAAGGTGCTCACACTGCCAGCCTTGCTGACCAAAGGCGTCCATAACGGACTGGATCTGAATTGATGTTGGGCGCATACTTGGCGATATTAGTTCCTGCTGTCCGGCAATTAGTCAATACCCTTAGCTTATAATTCACTTGGAGGGCACTGAGCTCGATGCCCCCTTCTCTGACTCCTGCTTAAGCTGCTTGATTTGGTCACGAAGATGTGCGGCACGCTCAAACTCCAGCTTGGAAGCAGCCTCACGCATTTCCTCCTCGAGCTCGGAGATGACATTAACCACGTTGTAACCCGCTTCATCGCTGGCGACGAGGCTTTGGTTGAGCTCATCTGCAGAATCCTTGCTAGACTGATGCTGACTCAAGCTCTCTTGAACAGCCCGCACCACACTTCGCGGTGTAATGCCATGCTGCTCGTTGTATTCAATTTGTCGGGCGCGGCGGTATTCCGTGACGTTAATCAGGCTTTGAATTGAATCGGTCACTTCATCACAAAAAACCACGCATTCACCATCCACGTGACGCGCTGCGCGACCAGCGGTTTGTATCAGCGAGGTTTCGTTGCGCAGAAAGCCCTCTTTGTCCGCATCCAGGATACAGACCAAGGAAACCTCCGGAAGATCGAGTCCCTCACGCAGCAAATTGATACCTACCAAAACATCGATCTCTGCCGCGCGTAATGAGCGCAGGATTTCAACCCGTTCGATCGCTCCCACATCGGCATGTATATAGCGCACCCTTAATCCTGTCTCCTGAAGATATTCCGACAAATCCTCCGCTGTTTTCTTGGTCAGCGTGGTCACTAAAACTCTCTCATTTCTCTCAACACGCTCACGACACAGGTCAATAGTTTCATCAATCTGGCCTTTTAGAGGTTTGAGCGTGAGGATCGGGTCAAGCAATCCCGTCGGGCGGATGATCTGCTCCACCACCAGATTGCTACCCGCCTTGCTGACATCAAACTCAGCAACATCTTCATCTGCACCACTGGCATGAATGGTCTTGCGTATTTTTTTCAGTGCCTGGGCAGCAGAGAGCTCACCGCGTTTCCATGGGATGAATTTTTTATTGTCCGGCCTAGAGTTAATAAACTCGAATGGCCCGGGGGTGGCTGACACATAAACACGCTGATGGGTCATCTCCATAAACTCAGAGAATTTCAGCGGCCGGTTATCGAGAGCGCTAGGCAAGCGGAAACCGTGCTCGACGAGAGTCGTCTTACGGCTTTTATCTCCCTCATACATCCCCCCCACCTGAGGAACACTGACATGACTCTCATCCATAAGGGTCAAGTAATCCTCAGGAAAAAAGTCCAGCAAGGTGTAGGGACGGGCTCCCAGCTCACGGCCGGTCAAATGCCGGGAGTAGTTCTCAATACCTTGGCAAAAACCCATTTCCTGCATCATCTCGATATCAAAATCCGTGCGCATACGGATTCGCTGCGCCTCGATGAGATTCCCCTTCTCCTCAAACCAAGCAACCCGCTGTGCACATTCCTCTTTAATGGCGTGAATGGCACGGTTGAGCTTCTCCTTCTCGGTGACAAACTGCTTGGCTGGAAAAAACGTGTGGCTGTCCAGCGTGTCGATGCGCTTACCTGTCAGAGCATCAATCTCTGAAATCCTCTCAACCTCGTCACCAAAGAACTCAACACGGATAGCGGTTTGCTCGAGATAGGCCGGATGCACCTCAACCACATCACCCCGAACCCGGAACTGCCCACGGGAAAATGCGATATCGTTGCGTTCAAACATCAGGCTGACCAGACCGGCCAAAAAATCCTCACGGTCAAGCTCATCACCTGCCTTCACCGGCAGCATCATATTCTGGTAATCCTCAGGTGAGCCCAAACCATAGATACATGACACCGAGGCAACCACGATGACATCATCCCGCGTAATCAACGAGCCCATCGTGCTCAATCTCAGACGTTCAATCTCATCATTCACCGAACTGTCTTTTTCAATGTAAGTGTCAGAACGTGGGACGTATGCTTCTGGCGTGTAATAATCATAGTAAGAGACAAAATATTCAACTGCATTATCTGGAAAAAAAGATTTCATTTCTCCGTATAGTTGAGCGGCAAGAGTTTTATTTGGTGCAAGTATTAATGCTGGTCTATTTGTTTTTTCAATAACCTTTGCCATTGTAAAAGTTTTTCCAGAGCCAGTAACACCAAGCAAAACTTGACTAAGTTGGTCTCTATTAGCGCCACTTAC
>JBDQHQ010000019.1:0-15950 GCA_040264795.1 Akkermansiaceae bacterium
GCTAATGTTGGTCGGGTTTATTGGGCGTTTGAATCGTGCATGGGGGTGGATGTACCCGAAGCCTTGTTCGCTGGTGGTGGGGCCGCCATACAAGATACGGCCAAGCACGCGCCATGCACACGATGCAGGGGTGCATGCGCCTAAAAACAACCTGGCTGAATCCTGATTCGTGGTTCCCCCCTGCCCCTTACGGGCTACGGGCTACAGGGTTCAGGGTGCATATGCACGGCATTGCGCGGTTAATGCCAAAATGAGCGGTTTAAGCGCGCATCAGTAACAGTGCCGTGCGTGCTCATGCCTGCAGGTGCTGCGCTGGCGTTAAAGAGCCCTACCCTGTAGCCCGAACCGTGCATGGGGTGCCGAGGAGGCGTGGAAATACACCGCATCAATACTATATCGATCATCAACACATATAAAATATCAACAAGACATAAGAAACCCTTTTAACATTGATTTCCCCCATCAAAACTAACAGAGTAAAGACGGATGTTTATCGCTCTCAGTGCCTTACATCAACAACCATTACTGGTTTTCGCACTATGCTAAGCTTCCATTCTGGATCTGCAAATCACCCCCTCAAAACCCAATGAAATTACTCTTACTGATCTCTATATTGATGAGCACTACAGCGCTTCATATCAGAGCTGCCGATCAGATCATACCCCAACACTCTAGAGAGCTAGCTGCATTCAAGAATCAGTGGCAGTGTATCGGTTTGACACTCGAACAACTCGAGCACCGCTTTGGAAAGGGCAAGCTCAAGCTGGGACAGCGCAATGCCCAATTACCGGTATTCAGCTTTGAAAAATTTGATCCTCATCCTGACAACAAGATCAACTGGCAAATTGAAGTCACGATGTGTCAAGACCGTGAAGGAAAACCAGCCATCGCTCATCAAGTGCGCTACAAACGCATGAAAAGGTTTTCCCAAGAGGAACTAGATGGGCTCAGGAAAATCAACGCCCAAGGCCTAAAGTGGGAGAAAGACGGTCAAAACGGGGTCTGGCGTCGATATACAACGGCTACCCCTGAGCTGTTTGATAGACCTCTAAATCATAGGTCCATGGTTCTCTTTGGAGGCGATAAAAATGAGGTCGACCCCAAGCTTGGAGCACCGGTAAAAATATTATGCAAAGAGACCGTCATCTACACCCAGGCGCTCAACCAGCACAGACAGGGAGGAATGAAGCCCGTTTTGAACCCGGTCACCGAGCCACTGTTTGGTGTCGGCATCAATGATCCTATTAATGAACTAAGTGATAAACTCAAAAAACTTGGAGCTGTTCTTATGGAGGTCGATCATGGGCAACATCAGACCAACAATTCCTTGTTCATCAAGAGATACCGCTGCCCAGAGATCAATCTATGGTCTAAAGGCAAATGGGAAATCCAGGCTTCGACATGGGCCGGCACGGGGATCATCCACGAGATCAGCTACACGAGGCTGGATGGCCCCATCAATGCCAACAAACAAAAGGAGCTGATTGATTATAACAGCGCTCCTCAGCAAGCACTCACCATATTAACACCTGTAATGCTGCCCACCAAGGATAAGCCTGTCACCATTCGTTTCAGATCAAAACAGCTCGATGAGTTACTGGCATTCAAGAGTCAATGGCAATGCATCGGGCTGACACTAGAGCAACTTGAGCATAGGCATGGAGAGGCCAAACTCAAGCTGGGACAGGCCGACCCTCAATTTCCTGTGTTTATTTTCGAAAAATTTGATCCTCATCCAGACAACAAGATTAATTGGCAAATTGAAGTCACGATGTGGCAGGATGGTGAACGAAAATCGGCTATTGCCCATCAAGTTCGCTACAAACGCATGAAGAAATTCACTCAAAAAGAGCTCTGTTGGTTGAGAGAAATCAATGCTTATGGTTTGGAATGGGCGAATAATGGACAACATGGGGTATGGCGCCGATACGCAACTGAATCTCCTGAGCTGCTAGGAAAACCACTAGATGACAAGCAAGTCGTGCTTATCTCAGGAGATAAAAATGAGGTAGACATGAAGCTTGGAGCTCCCGTAGAGCCGCTGTGCAAAGAGACCGTTATCTACTCCCAAGCACTACACCATAAGAGACAAAACTTGGTTGTACGGTGACAGCCTGCTCCCAACCCATCCGCTCTGTCCTTCGGTGTTTGCATACCCCTCTGAAAAAACAGCGCCCACTCAAGGCTTGGTGACCAGCAAGTCATTGACAACCGCGTCAGCAAACGAGCCCACGGAGCCTTTATGTTGGATCCTTCCTTTTTGGTCCAAGACCATGCAATAAGGCCATGAACTGACATGATATAGTTGGGCTATTTTTTGCGATGGGTCAGAAAAATTTCTCCATGTGACAATCCGCTCGGCCTCGAGGGTCCGTAGATTCGCCAGTGCATCCTTGTTAACTCCAAGCATCACAAATGGCTTGTTGATTTTACTCGCTGCACTTTCTCTGAGTAATTCAAGCGCCTTCGCTACTTGGGGATCCTCACTGGACCAAAAAACAAGCATGACAACTTTACCTCGGAAATTACTTAGTCTCAGAGGTCTGCCAGCTGAATCGGAACCCACAATTTCGGGCGCCTCCTTACCCCGGGATAGGTAATTGATTTTGAAAAGTTCGTCTCTTGCAACATCAGCCACAGTTACCGAGCCAAGGCTTATATCCGCGCTCTTGATAATGGCCTCACGCAGATTTTGTATGCGCTGGGCCATGATTCGAGGATCATCTCCAAGAGACGCCAGCATGATGGATAGTGCCAGGGCTGCCTGCCCTTGGACCTCGGGACTTGGGTTAACGGTTTTAATCTCCTTGAGCAGCTTCATTCCACGTGACCTGATGGGCAACTTGCCTGCAGGGGGAAGTACTCCCCGGTCATTGAGCTGAACCATTGCCACACAGAAAGGGCCTAGTTTGGAACTACTCAGATGGTGATTTTGAACTGCATCAAGCAGAGTGCGCTGAGATTGAGCAGTGATTGCGGGGTCATTATTCAGCAGCCAGGCAGCGTATTTCAGGGTCCAGTCATGGGCCAGATCATTTCGCAAAAGTTTCTTTAGTTTCGCCGCAAACTCTGCCGGGTCAGGTTGTTTTTTGGCAATGATGCTACGTGACCTAGCATCCGTGGCCAGCTTCATTTGAGAAAGCCACAAGCTCTGAAGACGATCATACTCTTGGGTGATCTCAGCAGCTTCAGCATCAGAGGCAGCTCGCATCGACATGCTTGAACCAAGCAGAACAACTAATAAAATACTAAAAAGCCAAGTGGTGGCAGGTGCTTGCATTTTAATCATCACGGCAAAATATCAATCATCTGTAACTCGTCAACCTGCGAACACCTCTAACACGTCGTCACAGCTAGCGAGACTCCATCACAGATTGCAACTCACGCTGGAAAGCCAGAATGTCAGCTTCAGAGGGGCGGTATCCATCCACTTCAGGATCAATACCAAGACGGCCCATCTCATCGACATACCACATACCCGCCTGGCCATCACCAAAGGTCACGCGACCACTTGCCATAAGTCCCGGACGGGCAATATCGTCAACACTGACCTTAACATTACCCCCCTCTGTGGGAGGCAAGATCTCCAAATCATCTTCTGTCAGTTCATCATTTGGCAGGGACTGGCCTTCCTCTTCAATCTTCTCCTCCTCGTCTGATTGATTCGCTTCAGCTTCCTCTTGGGCCAGATTTCTGATTTCCACCCCCAAGTCGAGTATGAGAAAGCGAGTTTCCATATAGCTGAGACGCAATTCCATATCCCCTTCCAGACGTTTCTGGATATCTGCGAGCTGCGCACCATTTGCCGCCCACTGACGGATGAGCGCTACTTGATCTTCGCTGAGTTTTTTTGCATCAAACATTGTTGGTATGATTTAAGTCAGCAGTGCATGAGATGCAAGACATTGCAACTGGCGATCCATGCTTTTCTGCGCCCACTGAAATTTGAGGTTGGCTGAAACAAGTTTCCCTTTATAGATCAATGCCGTGCCGGATCAGAAATCATTACCCGCAGCATCACCCCCACGCGCATGGGCGGAGATCAACCTCGCGCATCTGCAGCACAATTTGCGGGTAGTCAGAGAGCATCAGCAAGGGGCTGTAATGGCCGTGCTCAAGGCCGGAGCTTATGGCCACGGCATTGAAAAAATCGCAGCCGCACTTGAAGATCTCCCAAGTGAGATTGCGCCCCTATTTTTTGGCGTTGCCAGCGTCATAGAAGCCCGACGTCTCGCGCATGTGGGAATCCGAACCAAAATCTACTTACTTGGCCCCACCTGTCCATTTGAGCGGGAAGAAATTGTCGCCTATGGATGGACTCCGAGTATTTCCAGCATGGATGAGGCCATCGAGTTCGATCAATTGACCCAACAATCGAAGCGATCCGGCAAGCTCAAGGTACATCTCACCGTGGACACTGGCATGGGAAGGGGTGGCTTTTTACCCGCCCAGCTTATTGAGGCGATCAGCGAACTCGACAAGCTCGAGTATTTGGAGATCGAGGGAATAGGCTCCCATTTGCCATCGGCTGACGAGGACGAGGATTTCACCCGTGATCAATTCAGACGGTTTGACTCTCTCGTCGAGAATCTTGGTGTGGAGAGATTCCGATACATCCACCTTGCAAATAGTGCAGGAGTTCTAGGCTATCAAAGTCAATACACGAACCTCTTTCGCCCGGGCTTGATGATTTACGGCGTGTCTCCCCTGCCCACTCATCAAACTGAACTCCGCCCGGTATTGAGTCTTAAGTCAAAAGTGTCACTGGTGCGGACTCTCCCTGCCGGTCAGGGTATTTCCTATGGCAGGGACACGATATTAGAAAAAGACACACGTGTTGCTACCATCGGCATTGGTTATGGCGATGGCTATCCTCGATCTATGCCACCAAGCAAGACAAGTGTGCTCATTAAAGGCGAGCGCTGCCCGCTTTTGGGACGTGTCACCATGGACCAAGTCATGGTCGATGTCTCAGCGATACCTGATTGTCAAAGTGGTGATGAGGTAGAGCTGTTTGGTGAGAATATCCTCGTCACCGAAGTTGCTGAACTCGCAGAAACAATTCCCTG
Source organism: Akkermansiaceae bacterium (assembly GCA_040264795.1). Classification (GTDB taxonomy): domain Bacteria; phylum Verrucomicrobiota; class Verrucomicrobiia; order Verrucomicrobiales; family Akkermansiaceae; genus Oceaniferula. The sequence goes on from JBDQHQ010000019.1 coordinate 5,070, forward strand.
GGCTGTGCTGACCGGTATTACGCCGAGGGTTACAAGAACCTACGAGGCTTAAGCCCCATCAAAAAAACGGCGAGCCACTTGTGTGACCCGCCGTTGTTGATTTTCTAGCTTCTCTAACGAAGCGTTATGCTTCAACCGGTGCCTCATCAGCAGCCTCTTGCTGCTTGGCTTCACGGGCAGCTGCACGAATGGACATTTTAACACGTCCGCGGTCGTCAACGCCGATGCACTTCGCCGTGACGGTGTCACCTTTTTTGACAACGTCTTCAGTCTTCTCAACGCGGCCTTCTGCAAGCTCAGAGATATGAATAAGTCCGTCTTTACCTGGCAAAATCTGCATGAAAGCGCCGAAGTTCGTCGTGGAGACGATAGGTCCGGTGTATACCGTGCCTACTTCAACCTCGGCGAACATCTGCTTGATCATATCCATTGCACGATCAAGGCTTTCCTTCTTGGAAGCATAGACGTGAACCGTGCCATCATCTTCAATGTTAATGTCTGCACCTGACTCAGCCTGAATACCCTTGATATTCTTTCCACCAGGCCCGATGAGTTCACCGATGCGCTCGGGGTCGATCTTAGTGGATTCAATCCTTGGAGCATGTTCTGAAAGAGCGGCAGGCTCGGCAATGGTGTCATGCATCTTCTGAAGCACTTTTTCACGTCCGCCAGCGGCCTTGACGACAGCTTCCTCAAGAATAGAGAGCGGAATACCGGGAAGCTTGAGATCGAGCTGGTATCCGGTGATACCCTCGCTGGTGCCACAGAGTTTAAAGTCCATGTCACCGTAGAAATCCTCGGAGCCAATGATGTCGAGCAAGGTCTTGTATTCCTTGATGTTGTCGTTTTCATCCATTTCGGTAACCAAACCGACAGCGATCGCACCTACTGGGCGAATCAGTGGAACACCGGCATCGAGCAGAGCCATCACACCGGAACAGACGGTAGCCATGGAAGATGAGCCATTCGATTCAAGGACCTCGGAGGTCACACGCATCGCATATGGGAAATCTTCCTCAGCTGGGATAACCGGCTCAATGGATCTCTCAGCAAGAGCTCCGTGACCAATTTCACGGCGGTTCAAGCCACCGAAGCGGCCCGCCTCACCCACGGAGAACGGAGGGAAGCTGTAGTGAAGAATGAAGCGCTTGCTGTCTTCACCACCAGCGTAGTTGTCAAAGTATTGACGCTCGTCAGCTGGTGCAAGAGTCGCAGTCGCAAGTGCCTGGGTTTCACCACGTGCAAAAATGGCCGAACCATGAACACGGGGAAGTGAACCGGACTCAGAAAAGAGTGGCCGAAGAGTGTCAATATCACGTCCATCGGCACGAATGCCTTTTTCCATGATCGAAATACGGAATGCCTTTTTCTGCAGGTATTCAAAACACTGCTCAATTTCAAAGTCAGTGGTATCCGGATGGCGCTCTTTGATCGTGGCCTCAACCTCGTCACGAAGTGCCCCGACTTTCTTGCCGCGCTCAACCTTGTTGGGGGCATAAATGGCATCTTCAATACGGTCACCAGCCACCTCGTAGGCGATTTCAAGGAGATCTTCCTTGGCTACTGTTACCGTGTATTCACGCTTGGGCTTACCAACCTTGGCGGCAAGTTCCTCAATCGCTTCAACAATCGTTGTAACATGCCCTTGCGCAAAGTGTAGCGCCTTGACGAAATCTTCATCGGGAATCTCATTGGCTGCACCCTCGATCATGATGACCTCGGTTTTGTTGCCGACATAAACGAGATCGAGATCACTCTCTTCGCGCTCTTCAAAAGTAGGGTTCACCACAAACTCTCCACCAACACGACCTACACGCACGGCACCAATCGGGCCAGCAAAGGGAATGTCTGAGATACAGAGAGCCGCAGATGCTCCATTCATGCTGAGGATATCAGCATCATTGACTCCGTCAGCAGCAAGCATCAGGGCAACAATCTGGGTATCGTAAAGATAACCCTTGGGGAAAAGAGGGCGTAGCGGGCGGTCCGTCATGCGGCAGGTGAGAATTTCCTTCTCAGTAGGACGTCCTTCGCGCTTGAAGTAGCCACCGGGGAAAACACCTGCGGCAGCTGCGCGCTCTTTATATTCAACCGATAGAGGGAACCATGTCTGCCCCTCACGGATTTTGGTTTGGGAAACAGCGGTAACAAGCAGCACGGTTTCTCCGGATTGCACCTGAACGGCGCCGTCGGCCAACTTGGCCAGTTTACCCGTCTCAAGAGTGATCGGGTTTGATCCCACAGGGATCGTTATTTTTTCAATGTTCATATTCATTTCTATTTCTTCTTTAATGGTTTGCCCCCTTGTGACGCAGTGTGCGTTCTGGTTGTCTTTTTGATCAATCGGTGGGGACGGGCGTCTCTGTGTTGTATTTCTCGGGCAAAGCCTCCAACTTTACATTACAAAGCTGGGAAAGGATAATTCAGACCAAAACTTGGGTCCGATGAAAGTTTTCTAAGGCTGAGCCGAGGCCGGCAAGATGGTTGAGACAAATGACACCACCATGCCGGTATATGCAAAAACGGTCACAGCTAAAAACCGTGACCGTTCTTTAAAATTCAGTTAGCGGCGCAATCCAAGTCCCTTCACGAGCTTGGTGTAGCGATCCTCGGATTCACCTTTCAGGTAATCGAGAAGCTTGCGACGCTGGGCCACCATCGCAAGTAAGCCGCGACGGCTGGCAAAGTCTTTCTTGTGCTCACCCATGTGATCGGTGAGGTGCTTGATGCGCTTGGTAAGTAGCGCTATTTGGAAGTCAGCACTACCAGTGTCACCTTCGTGCAGCTGGTAATCTGCTGGGTTAATTTCAGTTTCAGTACTCATGGTATGTATTCGTTTCAAACCAGCTCCTTGCCGGTCAGCCCTAGTGCGGGAGGCGGGAATAAAGCAGAATAAACCGGAATTGCAAGGGATATTGCGATAAATGTCGTCCTATACAGGCCAAGGCCACAAACTTAAAATGACAACCAAATCCGCTCCAAGCCCGGTTCTTTATGAGGTTTCAGCGTTCCTATTTGGCCTTTTTTAATTCATCCTCCGTGTAAAGGAAGCCTTTGATCCAGTCATCCGGGACTTCGTCAAGATCGAGACCCCTTGCTCCCTTACTATGCCGGAAAGAGATCCCATCAGGACGGACTTCAGTGATTTCTACATCTACATAGTGCCTGCCATCCTTGGTCGTCATTTCATCAAAGCGCATCCCCTTCGCTTCCTCTCGAATACGATCACGATACTCTTTAAAAAGAGAGCTAATACTTTCCCTGAGAGATTGAACCGCCTCTCCCTTGCTCTTCACTGACTCACGAAGCAGCTCGGATTCACGTTCCAGAATCTCCAGCTGCTTGTTTACTTTAACGAGTTCTTCCTCGGAATAATTGTTCTCCCCCTGCTCAACACGGAAATCGATCCACTTGCTTTTAAGATCAGCAATCTCGGCTTTCAATTCGGTATTTTGATCCCGAAGCCTTTTGGCTTTGATATGAAAATGGTAGGCTACAGCCAGACCAATAATGAGAATCACGAGATAACGCACTTTGAAATATGTTTGGTGTTATAATTTTATTCAGCACTCTGGGTATGCTCCTTGTCGATCTTAGAAAAATCATTGAGCTTGCTAAAGCCGTCAAGGAGTAGCGTATTTCTTCTTATCCTCCTCATATTGCCTCTTAAGTTTATCATGCTCACGCTTCAGCTTCTCGTTTGCAGATTGGAGCGCTTGGTAGTCTCGCTCAGCATCTCTTAAATCTGCTTTTGCCTGTTTAAGCTCAGCACTAGGATCTACTGGATCTACTGAATCTTCTGGGGTCTCACTTTTGTTGCTCTCTATTTTTTTTTCAAGCTCGGCTTTTCTACTTTTGAGCTCTTCATTCTCCTGCGCCAGTGCCCGATGCTTACAGGAAGAAAGCATGCAAAGAGGCAGCAGGCAATAGATCAACTTTGCAAACCTGAGTTTATGAGACATGGTGTGTTTGGTTGTGAATACGTAAGATGAAAAATGAGCGGCTAGACTGAAGCAATTCGGTCAAACTTCAGCTCTTATCAAATCGAAAATTTACCCTATTGAGAGGCTAAAGCAGGGTCAAGCATTATGGCTAAAGCCGGAAGCATGGTAATCCTGACAATCTCTGGCTTTGACAAGACATGGAATTGGAGAATACTCCCTTGCGATGTCTGAGACCAATCAAACCAAATTACCCAAATTGTTCATCCCCGGCCCGGTAGATATTGCTCCGGAGACCTACCAAGCCATGTGTCAGGACATGATTGGCCATCGCGGTGGTGACTTTGAAGCCCTTTATGCGAGTATCCAACCAGGCCTTAAGGAGATCCTAGGCACCCAGCGTCCTGTATACCTCTCCACCTCCTCAGCCTGGGGCGTCATGGAAGGTGCGATCCGCAACCTCGTTCAGGCCAAGGTTTTAAATCTGTGCTGCGGGGCCTTCTCTGACAAGTGGTATGATGTAGCCCAGCGCTGTGGCAAAGAAGCAGAGAAAATCCAAGTTGAATGGGGGCAGGCCATTGACCCCGAAGAAGTGCGAGCCAAGCTCCAAGAGGGTGGATTTGATACCGTGACGATGGTGCACAATGAAACCTCCACCGGTGTGATGAATGACCTGGCCGCAATCGCCGCTGTCGTCAAAGAATTCCCAGGCGTGCTTCTTGTAGTTGATACAGTGTCCTCTCTCTCTGCCGTGCCCATCGAGATGGACAAACTCGGCATTGATGTCGTTCTTGCCGGAGTTCAAAAGGCACTAGCTCTCCCCCCAGGCCTCACTGTATTCGCCATCTCCGAGGCAGCCTTGGAAAGAGCCTCCCAAACCGAGGGACGTGGCTATTACTTTGACTTTGTTGAGTTCGAGAAAAACGCCCTGAAAAACAACACCCCATCAACACCTGCGGTTTCCCTGATGTATGCGCTCAAGCAAAAGGTCGACAGTATCATGGCAGAAGGACTTGAGGCACGCTTCGAGCGCCATGCCAAACTCAACAGCATGATTCATGCGTGGGCGAAGAAACATGGGTTCAAGATTTTTGCACCGGAAGGATACCAGTCCAAAAGCTTGACCACCATCGACAACAGCGATGGAAAACTCGACGTCCCCGGCTTCATCAAAGCGCTTCGCGCCAAGCACAACGTGCTCATCAATGGTGGTTATGGAAAAATCAAAGGTGTCACCTTCCGTATTTCTAATATGGGAAATGAGACTGAGCAATCCATGCAAGAACTCATTGATCAACTCGATGGGGTGATTGGTGACTTTATGTAATATTCAAGGGATTCAATTCCTGATAATATCTGCGTGGAGTGAGCTCCGTGCCGCACATCGGCTGCACGGTAGCATGCCAAGCCACTTATTATGTCTAAGGGATATGACGCGCACCAACAAAGGCAGATGGCCTTGTCTGCCTTTGGCAAGGAGCTGGCGCGCCGCTGCAAATCAAAATGCGAGCTAACCGGAGCCTCAGGAGTAGCTCTGCACACTTATGAGATTCCCCCAGTCAGCAATGAGCCTGAATTCTCGCGCTGCCTGATGATTTGCAAAGATGTTATTGATCAAATCAACCAGCCTGAACTCATCGAGCCTGACCAATGGCATCACCTCGGAGAACTCATATGGAGTGACATCCCTGTAGTGCAAATCATGGCATGGAGAATCTTGCAATACATCGCCAAGCAAGAAAAATGGGCCAGAGACATCATGGAAGACGCCTATCTTGATGAAGAAATACTCAACCAGGCTAACCAGGCAACACTCTGAGGAAGCCGTATGATTTGACACCCACTCGGATTTTCACGCTCTAGCCACGCGGATGAAATTTCTGATGCACCGACTTAAGGCCTTTCTGGTCAACATGCGTGTAGAGCTGCGTAGTGGCAATATCGGCATGCCCCAACATGTCCTGAATCACACGCAAATCAGCTCCGTTTTGCAGTAAGTGCGTTGCAAACGAATGCCGTAAAAGGTGTGGATAAACGTTCTTCTCAATACCGGCATTTTTCGCACGTTGCTTGACGATCTCCCTCACTCTCTCAGGACTCAAGCGCCCCCCCCGGACACTGAGAAAAATCCAGGATGATGTCTTGCTTTTGACGAGCTGCGGTCGCTCGTGTTTCATATAGTCTTTGAGAGCCTCCCGCGCCTTGCCCCCGACCGGGACAATTCTTGTTTTTCCACCCTTACCGCTAACCCGGATAAAACCCTCATCAAGGTCCATGTTTTCAATACGTGCATTGCAAAGCTCTGAGAGTCGCAATCCTGATGCATAAAAAAGCTCTAGAATTGCCAGATCACGGCGCCCCAGCATGTTAGCAACATCAACAGCATTGAGTATCAAGCCGATGTCATGTTCATTGAGTGTCTCAGGCAGGTGCTGCTCAGCCCTTGGCGGGAGTAATGGCTCTGCCGGATCAGCTTCAATGGCTTTCAATCCTGCCAGCCGGCGGAAAAAAATTTTCAAATGCACCATACTGATACGCAGAGAGGATGCGGACATGCCGGCATCTTTTTGCCCAGATAAAAAATGGGAAAGTTCTTCAGTGCCGACATCATTCCAATCTTCGACTCCTTTCTCAGAAAGCCAGCGAGACAATGCGTGCAAGGTTTGGCTGACGGAGAGTTGGTAAGCGGTCGACAATCCCTTTTCAGTGGCAATGTAGAGTAAAAACTGATCAATGAAGGCATTCACAATATCTCTAAATTGGTTTTACAGATTGATCAGGTTTTTATTTAAAATCACTGCTTCTCGTAGACGCCTTCATCCCGTTTTTCCAGCACGGTAAATCCCGCCTTTTTCGCATCACTGATAGAAAGTGGCTTCATGATTTTAGGGGTATGAACCCTGCTGATTATTTTCTTAACGGGGTTCTTGCAGAGGGGGCAAACCTCCAAGGGCTCCCGGTCTACTGGGCGTCTTAGTTCAAAACCCCGGGAACATATGCGGCAAGACTGCTCCGCATCATCAGCATGGACGGAAATATATTCGTAGAGAGGCATGGCAATGGTAATGTTTCAGAGTATCAACAAGAAAAGCGCAGGATGGCACCTCACGAAGAGCTCCATCTTGCGCCTGAAATCTACCACAACCTGATCAAGCTTACCAGCTCGACTTGGTCACGCCCGGGATCATGCCGTGTGATGCAAGCTCACGAAATGCAATACGCGAAAGCTTGAAACGACGAAGATATCCGTGACGGCGGCCAGTATATTCGCAACGGTTGACCACACGGGTGGCACTTGAGTCGCGGGGGAGCATGCTGAGACCTACATAGTCTTTCTCCTGCTTGAGCTGCCTGCGCAGATCTGCATACTTAGCGACGGTTGCTTGTTTGCGCTTGTTGCGCGCTATCCATGATTTTTTTGCCATAACGGGGGGGTGGAGATAGCCGATCAGTCCAGCAAATCAAGCCATTTTTAAGCAAATCTTCACTTTTCTTGTCCTTTTGCCCGGTTTAAACCGATTCAGATTGCCTATAAGCCCATCCCCGACGTAATTTCCAGCACCATGTCAGCTACTCCTTTTCATTACCAGGACCCCTTTCCTCTCGGCCCTGATACCACGGAATACGAACAAATCAGCAGTAGTGGTATCTCAACAACGGAATTTGAGGGCGAAACGATCCTCAAGGTGTCTTCCGAGGCCCTGACTCATCTTGCCAATGAAGCCTCAAAGGCCATATGTTTCAAGCTGCGCAGCTCTCACATCCAACAGGTAGCGGCCATTCTTGATGATCCTGAAGCATCTGACAATGACCGGATGGTCGCCCTGATGCTTCTCAAAAACGCAGAAATCGCATCCCATGGCATCCTCCCTGCCTGTCAGGATACCGGAACGGCGATTGTTATGGCCAAAAAAGGACAAAATGTGCGCACTGAGGGCAATGATTGCGAGCACATCTCCAAGGGTATCAACAAGACCTACACAGAAGAAAACCTAAGGTACTCACAAAGTGCCCCCTTGAGCATGTATGAGGAGGTAAATACGCGCACGAATCTTCCGGCACAAATTGACATCTACGCTACCGAGGGTGACGCTTACAAGTTTCTCTTCATCAGTAAAGGAGGTGGATCGGCGAACAAGACCTTCCTCTACCAGAAAACCAAGGCCCTGCTCAACCCGGCCTCACTGAAGGCATTCTGCGTTGAAAAAATGCGGACCCTAGGCACCTCGGCATGCCCGCCCTATCATCTGGCACTGGTCATTGGAGGCACCTCGGCCGAGGCCTGCCTCAAGGCTGTAAAAATGGCCTCCACGCGCTACTATGACGAGCTTCCCACTGAAGGTAACGAGCACGGTCAGGCATTTCGCGACCTTGAGCTGGAAAAAGAGCTTTTGGCAGCCGCCAGGGAAATTGGCATTGGCGCTCAGTTTGGTGGCAAATACTTTGCTCTCGACGTCCGCGTAATACGCCTGCCCCGTCATGGTGCATCCTGCCCCGTTGGTATCGGCGTGTCCTGTTCCGCAGACCGTCAGGCCAAAGCAAAAATCACCAAAGACGGAATCTTCTTGGAAAGTCTCGAAACCAAGCCCGGGCAATACATCCCCGATCAATACAAAGACTGGAAATTCAAGGGGGTGGAAATCAAGCTCGATGAAGGCATGGACAAGGTTCTTGAAACCTTGGACAAATACCCCGTCACTACCGCCCTCTCTCTGACAGGGACCATCATCGTTGCCCGTGACATCGCTCACGCCAAACTCAAGGAACGTCTGGAACAAGAAGGTGATCTGCCGCAATACTTCAAGGATCACCCTGTGTATTACGCGGGACCTGCAAAAACCCCCGAGGGCTACGCCTCCGGCTCCTTCGGTCCAACGACTGCGGGCCGCATGGATGGTTACGTTGATCTGTTCCAAAAGCACGGTGGCTCCATGGTCATGCTGGCCAAAGGCAACCGCTCACAAGAGGTCACTGACGCCTGCAAGGCAAATGGTGGATTCTATCTCGGCTCGGCCGGTGGTCCTGCCGCCTTGTTGGCAACCGACCACATCAAAAAACTTGAAGTTCTTGAGTATCCCGAGCTCGGCATGGAAGCAGTCTGGAAAATACAGGTGGAAAATTTCCCCGCCTTTATCCTTATCGATAACAAAGGGAACGATTTCTTTAGCCAGATCAGTCAGTGCCCGGTCTGCTAACCACCTCCCCTTGCCAGAGCACGAAGGCTATCTCTGCAGAACCACCACCACCGCAGAGTAAGCGAGGGCCACAATGACAAGGCCCGCGCCCTCAGCACGAGACAGCCTCATCTTCGACCACATTAGAGGAATGATGGCAACACTGAGCGCGAGCATGACACCCATATCAAGCCACGCGATATCCTGCCCACTGATAGGTTTCACTGAAGCTGTGATACCAATGACGGCCAGCAAATTGAAAATGCATGAGCCAATGGCATTACCTGTGATGATATCACCCTGACGTTTGAGGGCTGCCACAATCGAGGTTGCCAACTCCGGCAAAGAAGTTCCCAGCGCAAACAAAGTGAGCGAGATGATCACATCCGGAACTCCAAACCACTCGGCAATATCTTCTCCATGACTGACCAGCCTGTCCGCACCCACCATCAAGGCAGCCATACCGATGACAATGAAAAAGACATCCACCAGCACGCGTAGGCCACCTTTTTTTGCCTGCTCAATTTGTTCTTGTTCAAACTCTTCAAACTGCCGGTTACAGCTCTCTTTCTTAGACAACAGCACATTGGCAATGATATAAATCAAAATACCAGAGGCGAGAATACCACCCTCGATTCTGCTGATGTGCTTATCACTCATCATGATGAGAAAACCAATCGTGCTAACCAGAAGAATGGGGAGCTCACGACGAATAAGCTGAGAGTGCACCACTACCGGCCTGATCAATGCAGCCACCCCCAAAATCAGCGCAATATTGAAAATGTTAGATCCTACAATATTCCCAAAAGCCATGTCAGGGCTAGTCAGGCTTTGCTCTACCTGAAAACCAAACCAGGTAGCTGGCAACGCAATCACCTCAGGAGAATTTGCCTTCAAACAAACCAGAAGCTCCGGCATGCTCGTCCCAAAGGCAACGACAGTTAACCCGACTACCAAGGGAGAGATCCCCAGACGCAAGGCAATTTCAGAAGCACCCTTCACCAGCCACTCCGCTCCAAAATAAAGCGCAATGAATCCGCCGGCCAGCCACAGAAAATGGATGAATAATTCCACGTGCAGAAACATGTACACGCTTCGCCGTTAATAAAACTTCAAACTTTGCTGAAATCTGCTTACACACCCCGCATGTCAACGACCCATAAGATCAGCATACTCGCCGGAGACGGTATCGGCCCTGAAGTCATGGATGCCTCCATGCTCGTGCTCGACGCCGCTGCCGAGAAGTTTTCTATTACACTCCAAAAGGATAGCCAGCTCGTTGGAGGTGCTGCCATTGATGCCACGGGTAGCCCGTTACCAGACGAAACCGTCGCCTCCTGTCAAGCCGCAGATGCCATCCTCTTTGGCTCCGTGGGTGGCCCAAAATGGGAAAATCTACCCCCCGATCAACAGCCAGAACGCGGCGCTTTATTGCCTTTGCGCAAAAAGTTCAACCTCTTCGCAAATCTTCGCCCCGGGGTCTGTTTACCCTCTCTCACCCACGCCTCCCCAGTAAAAAACGAGCTGATTCCCAATGGCTTCAATGTGCTGTGTGTGCGTGAACTTACCGGTGGTATCTACTTTGGCCAACCCAAGGGCATCGAAGAACGTGATGGTGAGCCAGTGGCCATCGACACCATGGTTTACAAGAAAAGCGAAATCGTGCGCATTGCCCACATTGCTTTCACTGCTGCCATGACAAGAGACAAACGCCTCTGCTCGGTAGACAAGGCCAACGTGCTGCAAAACTCAGTATTGTGGCGTGA
>JBDQHQ010000020.1:0-15328 GCA_040264795.1 Akkermansiaceae bacterium
ACCGTCGCGGACCGCACTTTCCAGCATACCCGTGGTGACCTTGATGCTGCCCGTGATCAGGCCTCAGCTACGCACAAGAAGCTTGCCAGTGCGTCCTCTCGCTTGGATGTCCTGCGTCAGCTCGTTGATAGTGGTGAGGGTTTTGAAAAAGGTACGCAGTCGGTCATCAAGGGGTTGGATGATCCTGAATTTTTCAATAACGGAGTCCGCGGTGTGCTTGCCGGACTCATTGAGGTGGAAAAAGATTACACCACAGCCGTTGAGGCTGCTCTGGGCTCACACCTCCAAGCGGTCTTGGTCACAGACGCCGCCTACGCTGAGGCGATTATTGATCGTCTCACTGAGAAGAAGCTCGGTGAAGCGGTAGTTATCCCGGAGAATTTTGTGCCAGCCAACAACGTAGGCCAGATGTTGACCGTGCCCGATGGTGCTGAGACTTGGGCAGTGGATCGCGTCAAGTTCGACCCGAAAGTGGCAGCCGTTGTCGAAAGCCTACTTTCCAAAGTTCTCATCGTAAGTGATCTGTCTACTGCCATGAGTATGCGTCAGGAATTTGCTGACGTGACTCTGGTTACCCGCCGCGGTGAGGTATTCACACCGGATGGCCTCATTTCTGGAGGTGCCCTCAAAGAGGGTCAGGGCTCTGTCTTGGAGCGTCAGAACGAAGTGCGCTCACTGGAGGTGCAAGTTAAGGAGCTCAAGGCTGCTGACAAGAAGGCACACGCTCATTTAGCCGATCTGGAGGCTCTGGTTACCGAACACCGTGAAGCTGCAGAGCTTGCTCGTGAGCGCCTCCAAAAAGAGCGTGTTGAAGAGTCAACCCTGGCTGGACAATTATCACTGGCAAGCCGTGAAGTCGAATCCCTGGAGAGTAAGATCGCAGGGGTTGAGTGGGAGCGCAATGATATCAAAGAGCGTGACGAGAGCGCGGTGGCCGGACAGAAGAAACTCGAAGAGGACCTTGCCACAGCCCGAGCACGCTTGGAGAAGCTCGAGGAGGATCAACTCAAGCTGGTTAGTGAAGTAGAAGAGGCAAGCAGGCGTGAAAACGATGCCGTAGCTCAGTTACAGGAGTTCCGCACTAAGCTAGCCGTCGAACGTCAGGCACTTGAAGCAGCAGAGCGTCAGCGCTCACCCATGGAGGCACGCCTTGAGGAACTGCGTCAGATTAGCAGTAAACGTGATGAGGAGATTGCCGCCTTCACCCAGCGTATGGAGGCAGCCAATACAGAAAACAAGGAATTGGCTCAGATCATTGAATCTAATACCGCCACCGCGTCTGAGCTGGAAGACCAGCTTGATTCCACTGCCTCAAGTCGTGGAGAATTACATAAGAACATAGAGCTCAGCGAAAAGGAACTTGCCGAGCTTCGCCATGAGTGTTCAAAGCTTGCCGAGCAAAAAGGTCGCGAGGAAATTGCAGCTACCAAGATAGGCCTTCGCTTGGAAAACCTTAACGAGAGTGTGATGGAGCGCCATCAGCTTGAGCTCAATAGCTTCCGTCCGGATGCCCACGCTTTACTCTCCTGCATGCAGGAAAGAGCCAAGCAATATGAGCGTCAGGAAAAACGCCGTGCTGAGAAACCTGAGTCTGACTCAGAGTTCACCTCAGAGGAGCTCGCCAACGAAGAGGCGGGTGAGTCTCAGCTGCCAGAAGCTGAGGAAGCGGAAGCCGTTGATGATATCCAAATCCCCGGAGACACAGGCCCGGACTGGGAGCTTGTGGAGAAGATTGTTGTCGATCTTAAACGTAAGCTCGACTCCATGGGGCCAGTCAATGTGGATGCCATCGAGGAGTTTGAGGAGCTTGAGGAACACCACACGAACCTGCGTAACCAGCACGATGATTTGGTGAATTCCAAGACTGAGCTCATTAATGTGATTGAGCGAATCAATGTTGAGACTAAGAAGCGCTTCACCGAAACCTTCACCGAGGTAGCTAAGAATTTCAAAGCGATGTTCAAAGTGCTCTTTGGGGAGAAGGCGATCGCTAATCTGGTTCTTATTGATGAGGATGATCCTCTTGAGAGTGGCATTGATATCATTGCCAAGCCGCCGGGCAAGAAGCTGCAGTCCATAAGCCTGCTTTCAGGTGGAGAACGCTCCATGACTGCTGTAGCTCTGCTGTTTTCCATCTATCAAATCAAGCCTAGCCCATTCTGTGTGCTCGACGAGCTTGATGCTCCACTCGATGAGGCAAACATCGGACGTTTCCTGCGAGTGCTCGATAAGTTTATTGATCACAGCCAGTTTATCATTGTTACTCACAGCAAGCGCACCATGGCACGTGCCGATGTCATGTATGGGGTAACCATGGAGGACTTCGGGGTCTCCAAGCCAGTTGGCATGCGCCTCACGAGCTCTGATGAGACTGACAAAGGGGAGGCCAAGACAGCTGCACAGAAAGCAGCCCTTGAACTGGACTCCTAAGTAAACAGCCCAAGTGAGTCAATCTAAGGCGGGTTATTGATCCTGTGCTGCCTGCTTGTAGCTGGCGTAGGCGTCGAGTGCTGCCTGGCGGCCATTCTCGTGACTGATGATGGGATGAGGGTAGTCTTTGCCAAGGGTGATGCCTGCACTGACGAGTTCGATAGGTGTCACTTCCCATGGTGTATGGATCTGGTCTTTGCCTAGCCCGGATAATTCTGGCACCCATTTTTTCACGTAATCGCCTGTAGGATCAAATTTTTTGCCTTGGATGATGGGGTTGAAAATCCGGAAGTAAGGGGATGCATCAGCTCCGCTGCCCGCTACCCATTGCCAGCCCATGGAGTTGTTGGCAAGATCCGCATCTACAAGGGTATCCCAAAACCAGCGCGCACCTTCTTGCCATGGTTGAAGGAGATGTTTTACCAGTAAGGATCCGGCAATCATGCGCACGCGGTTATGCATCCAGCCGGTTTGCCAGAGCTGGCGCATGCCGGCGTCGACAATAGGGAATCCTGTCTGGCCCCGTTGCCATGCGCGCAAGAATTGCTCGTTGAAATTCCATGGGAAGCGGTCGTATTCCGGTTTCAGTGCGTGATCTTGGCTGTGAGGAAAGTGATAGAGTAAGTGGGAGGCAAATTCACGCCAGTAGAGCTGGCGCAGAATGCCGGTTTCGGCTTTTTCCCGGTTCTTGCAGCCGCTGATCACGGTGTGGAAGAATTCCTGTGGGCTGATTTGACCAAAGTGAAGATAGGGGGAAAGCCGGCTGGTGCCATCGAGGCTTGGGATATCGCGCCCGACCTCGTAGGACTGGCTTTTTTGCACGGCATCTTTGAGGAGTTTGAGACCACCACTGCGGCTAGGATCCCAAAACTGCTCCATGCCTTTGTCCCAATGGATGGTGGGTAGAAGCTCGAGCGAATCCAGACTCTCTGAATCGACATGTTGAAATTTTAAAGCTGCAGTAAGTGTCTTGGGTTTGGTGACTTCCAGCTGCTTACAGTGTTTCCAGAAAGGGGTGAATACCTGGAAAGGCTTGCCTGACTTGTTTTTAACGGTATGCGGGTCAAGAAGTAGCGAGCCGTTACAACTATGAACCTCAATGTCGGAATTTTTCAGTGTTTGTTTGATGGCGGTATCGCGCTTAACGATGGTTGGCTCATAGCAGCGGTTCCAGCTCATTGCGGAGACATTCTCTGCGCTGGTGATCTCGTTAAGAACCTCAATGGCCCTGCTGCTTTTTCTAATGGTGAGGGAACCGCCGTTTTTGCGAAGCTCATCATCCAGGTCTTGAAGTGCATAATGAAGCCACCAGTTTGATGCGGCTCCACGTCGCCATGAGCCTTCTTCGGCAGGCGTATGAATGTAGAGAGCGATGATGGGCTTGCCTCTTTGCACAGCCCAATTCCAGGCCGCGTTGTCATGGAGCCTGAGGTCGCGTCTGAACCAGACGATGGTGGGATTATCGGACATGATGGTTTGAGTATTTTTTATTAATAAATGAGAGGATGCGTAGCCTGGTATATCTGAGGTTGATAATACACGGGGCATTCGAGATAATGGCGTAGACGATGATGATGATGCATGCGGGATAGGGAGTCCAGACGACAAAAAGAAGGATCAGTAATGTTTGTAACCAATGCGAGTATTCACCACGTCTGGTCTCGCTCACAAAGGACTTTAAGTAAGTATGATCCGTGGAATCCAGTGATCCTTTGGGAAAACCTTTGAACCAAGGTGCTGCATCGGGCAGGAGGTGCTTCCAGCGGCGTACGAGAAAGAGTTTTTCGTAAAGAAGACCATTCTGGTGGCTAGTGTCTGGGGTCTCTTTGTGAAACAGCCGTTCCGGAAGGCAGGTTGATAGCCAGGCAATACCCAAGTGGCAGAGGGGAATACCCAGGATGTTGATCACGGCGATCCAAATGTTGGGGAGATCAATCCACATATCAATGCACCTTGCGTCCTTTCCATTCTGTTTGCTTACCTCTCTTTTTGTCGATGATAGAGCTGAAAAAAAGGACCTGATAGAATAGCAGGCAAACTGGAAATAGAAGAGCGTTCCAAGGTGAAAAATTACCTGCCAATTTGAATACGATCAGGCATTGAAGCGCATTAATGATGTAGGCTGCTGTAGTTACTGCTGCAAAATACTCGGGAGTTTGGGTAAGCGTGATGAGTAGAAGGCAAACGATGGTGAGCATCATGCTGCTGATCCAAAGAGAGGAAAAGAGTAGCGCGTTGCCACCAGTATGGGCTGCAGCCCCTGAAAAACCTTTTTTCCAGCTGTGCCACAGTTCCCTGAAACCTTTTGGAAACATGCGCATGTTGATTTGACCTTTACCCAAATAGCAGGTGCAGGGGATCTCTTGTTGGCGAAGCTCTGTGGCGAGATGGAAGTTTTCCAGGGCCTTGTTCTTGACCCTGCTGTGCCCGTCGACTTGCAGATAGTGCTCTGATGAAATCAGCAGGCACTGGCCAAAGAGTGCGGAGTGGCTGTCTGAGGAGTTGCGGTGGCCAAAAGCATTGACGCCAGCCAGCATGAGAACATTGAAAAAGGCAGAGAGTTGTTCGTAAGGCCTCTCTGTTTGGTGGTATGGACAGACGGAATGAACACCCTTGGTCTTCTGAGTAAGTTTGTGCAGGGAGGCGATAGCTCCGGGCTCAAGGGTGGTGTCAGCATCGAGAAATAGTAGCCAGTTTTCAGGCTGATCTTCGAGGGCAGCATTTGCGCCTTGCTGGCAAGCCCATGGTTTGCCCATCCAACCCTCCGGGAGGGCTTCAGCACTGATGACTCGTGCACCTAGCTTTGTTGCAATCCTGGCGGTATCATCGGTGGAATGATCATCGACAACGATAATCTGGCTGGGTCGCAGGGACTGCTGGCTTATTGAAACCAATAATCTGGCGATGTTGGATTCCTCGTTCCTTGCCGGAATGATGATGGTAATTGCACTTCTCTTATCCTCAGCAACAGCATGGTGCAGGAAGCGTGGCCGTCCCATGATGAGCCAAATGGCAGGAGCCAGAAGTATGGACAATCAGGGTAGGACAAGCATCATCACCATCATCAGCTTATCGGGTGTCTTTTGATCACGCGGTCAGCGCATTTCTGTCCTGAAAGAATGACCATGGGCATGCCTCCACCCGGGTTGGTGCTGCCACCGGTGAAATAGAGGTTTTTATAGCGGCTGCTGGTCTTTGGGGCTTTAAAGCCGTAGTTCATCTTCCAATCCGTAACAACACCGTAGATGGAGCCCCGATTGGATCGATACATGCGCTCGATATCAATGGGAGTGAGCAGGTCTTCAACCACGATGCTCTCACGTAGGCCGGTCAGGCCACAGCGTTCCATTTTATCAATGCACCTGTCCTTGAGTGCGACGTAATCCTCATGAGTGATTCCCGAGCCCTCCTGGAGAGGAGGGATATGTGGTAGAATCTTGATGTTGTCGCATCCCTCTGGAGCTTTACTGGGGTCAGTGCGTGTTGGGGCCACAACATAGAGCGTTGGATCTTGTGGAAGCTCTTTTTTGTGGAAGACAGTTTCGAAGTGCTTGTGCTGATCCTCCGAGTAGAAGAAATTGTGGTGTGCAAGCTGGGGGAAAGGTTTGTTAGTACCTATGTGGAGCACAATACCAGAGCAGGCAGGGGCAAACTTCTCCAGCTTACGGGTGAATTTTTCAGGCTCACCCAAGAGTTTTTTGTAGGCTGGGATGACTTCCATGTTGCTGACAATGATGTCACTGGAATGCAAGGTCCCGTCAGCCAAGCGCACGCCAGTGACATGCTTGCCGGATTTCTCGATGGCTTCGACATCGGCGTTAAGGTGCACGGTAATTCCCATTTCTTCCATCAATTTGCCAAGACCTTTGGCAAGGTTATACATGCCGCCTTTCACATACCATAGTCCGTAATCGAACTGAATCATGGGCATGAGGTTCATGTAGCCGGGCGAGTCGAGTGCCGATGAGCCCACGTATTTGATGAAGTATTCAAAAATCAGCCTGAGTTGGGGGTCGGAGAACCGCTCATGAATCGATTCTGACATGCTGTTGCGATAGTCGATTTTACCACCCAGCAACTTGGTCTTGTAGTAGCTGATAAACTCCCAAAGGTTATCGAGGCCCTTGTCGAAGTAGCCATCGTTGACAATCTCATATTGTTCTCTGCCATATTCGAGGAAGGCTTTGAACTCATGCCAGTGTGCCTCCGGGTCTCCGGGGAGCTTGTCGAGCTCAGCACGCATCAAGTCATGCTCTTGGTAAAGGTCGATGGTGGCTTTGTTCTCAAAAAAATTGCGCCAATGAGGGGTGACGGCTTCGAGTTCGACATAGTCTGGCATCGTTTTGCCAGCACGTTGAAATAGATCTTCAAAGAACTGGGGGAGGGTAAAAATAGAGGGCCCCAGGTCAAAGGTGAAGCCCTCTTTTTCCATGACGTTGAGTTTGCCTCCTATCTGAGGGTTTTTCTCAAAAACTTGAACATCATAACCAGCGGCCTTGAGTGAAATAGCTGCAGAAATTCCTCCCAGGCCAGCGCCGATTACGGATACGCGGGGTGATGACATGGCCCGATCATTCCACGGAATAACCGCTTGTCAACTGCTCTGAGAGCATTAGTGTCAACATTGTTAATCAATGACAGTTGAAGCCGTTGGGATAAAGGATCTAGAGGACCTCATGGAGCAGCAAAGAGCTTTCTTTGCCTCCGGGGTGACACGTGATTATGCGTTTAAAAAGAGTGCTCTTGACCGTCTGGAGCAAGCTTTGATTCGGTATCGTGATGAGCTGCTCGATGCCCTGGCGAAGGATTTGGGCAAACCCGAAGTGGAAGCATATCTGGCTGAGTATTATTTCCTGCTTCAGGAGCTTCGTTTAATACGTAAGTCGAGTAGGCGGTGGATGAAGACAAGGGGAGCTAAGAGCCCTGTTTATTTCATGCCGTGCAAGTCGCAGTTGAGAAGGGATCCATACGGTTCGGTTCTCATTTTAGCTCCATGGAATTACCCGATGCAGCTCTCGATTAGTCCGCTGATTGCAGCGGTTGCAGCGGGGAATACGGTAGTGCTCAAGCCATCGGAAATGGCACCGGCCTGCGAGCAATTACTCGTCAAAATCATTACCGAGTCATTTGAGCCGGAGCATGTGGCGGTAGTGACTGGTGATCACACCGTGGCCAATGATTTAACCGACCAGAAATTTGATTTTGTCTTTTTTACCGGGAGCACTGAGGTGGGCAGGGTTGTGGCCGAGAAGTCAGCAAAGCATCTCATCCCCAACATTATGGAGCTGGGTGGCAAATGTCCTTGTGTGGTTGATGCCAGTGCCAAGATAGATGTGGCAGCACAGCGGATCCTGACCGGTAAGTTTTTTAATGGGGGGCAGACTTGTTTTGCGCCTGACTATGTCATTGTCGCAACTGAACTCAAGGACGCCCTGGTTACGGCGATGCAAAAGAAGCTTTCAGAAACTCCGTGGAACGAGGAAATGGCCCACATCATCAATGAAAGGCACTATGAGCGTTTAGAAAAACTGATCGGTGAGGGGGATTTGAAATTTGGTGAAGATGACCGCCAGCGATTGCGTTTGGCACCACGACTTTTACCTGACGTGTCTTGGGATGATGAAGTCATGCAGGCTGAGATTTTCGGTCCGATCCTCCCTGTCATTGCTTATTCTGATTATGATGATTTGCTCACACGGATCAATAAGTATGGATCGCCACTGGCTTTGTATATCTTCAGTGAGGATCAGGTGATGCAGGAACGGCTTATGAACGACCTGCGCTCAGGAGGGGTTTGCATCAACGATACGATGAAGCAGGGCTCAAATTTGGATGTGCCCTTTGGTGGTGTAGGGGAGAGTGGTTATGGTCGGTATCGCGGTAAAGCGGGTGTCCATGCTTTCAGCTATGAGCGAGCTGTAGTGACCAAGCCGACTTGGGGGCCTGATTGGTTCGAGTTGCTGCCTCCCTACGGAGACCGCATCAAGTGGCTCAAGCGCTTCCTGCGCTGAAATACTCAGCACACAATCTCTCACGCTCGTCGAAGATATGGCGTAGCTTGTTTTTTACAAACAGGCTGTGGACGATGTCTCCGAGTATGCCAAAAGGCATGACGTAAGTAACTTCATCTGTCATTAAAACACCATCGTCTTGTTGCTCAAAACGATGGGTATGATGCCAAACCTTGTAGGGGCCAATGCGTTGGTCATCGACAAATGATTTCATGTCATTGACCTTGGTGATTTCTGTGAGCCATGTCACCCAGATGAAAGGCGCTACTTTGACTTTGTAGCCTATCATTTGGCCTTCGTGCGCAGTCTCTGAGTCGCAATGGGTGATTTTGAAGCCAACCGAATCCGGAGTTAGTTTATCCAAATTTCTGGGAGTGGAAAAAAATGCCCATGCTTCATCAAGGTTGCAGTTGATGTGTTGTTTCCTTTTGAGTTGATAAATCATGGCTTGGTCAGCTTGCCGTATTTTGAATGGGGGTCCACTTCATGACAGAGGGCCTTGGCTCTGCCCGCATCGTGGTGTCCCTCTTCTTTGAAAGTCAGCCAGGCATAGTAAAGAATGACCTGTCGTTCATTTTTTTGCAAGTTGGCAGCTTTGTCCACGGCCATAGGCAAGAGCTTTTTAAAATCTGAAACGGCTATCTTGCGTCGGCCAAACCTTTTGGGGACCTTGTAGGAGCCAATCGCTCTGATCATACGCACGCGTGGTTGTTGAGGTGCTTTAGTTACTGCCTCATCCATCAGGCTTCGGCCTCTCTTGAGATACTTGAGCTTGGTGGTTAACCAGAAACTTGACTTGGCGCGCAGGGCACAGGCGCTGCCAAGATAGACGCGCGCCAGCTGGTCATTATTGTTTGCCTTCAGTCTTGCCTCGTAACGCTCGATCTGCACGTCAATCTCCTTGCTGTCTCCCTTGAGGCATAGGTTGTGCCATCGGTAATATAGCTCATGGTCAGGATTTGCCTGAGCAAGCATAGGCCCGGCATGTGCCACAACGCACTCACTGATACCCATGACCATCATGCATGTGAATAGCAGAGAGGTAATAGTGAGCTTGCGAGTCACGAAGCTGATTGGTTAGACGCCTGCACTCAGAAGCTCAGTCGCGAAATCAACGCGGTCACGCTGTGTACCATAGGATTCGCAGATCAAGTTAGCGGAGATGCGAGCACTTTCATAGATGGTGGGTAAACCACTTCCCGGGTGAGTGCCGCCACCAACGAGATAAACGTTTTCAAAGCCCTTGAGCCTGTTTTGTGGGCGTAGGTAGAGCATTTGATCCATGGTATGCGCGAGGTTGAAGGTTGCACCGATAAAAATATTGCCGTCTTCCCAGCCTTTGGGTGTGATGCAGCGTTCTTCGACGATATGATCCTTGAGGTCCTTCATGCCTGTTTTCTCGATGATGCGATCGAGGATTTTATCACGATATATCTGCTGGGTTTCCTCCCATGATTCACCGTTACGGTTGTTAATGGTGGGGACGAGGATGTAAATCTGGGAATGTCCTGGAGGTGCTACCGTAGGATCTGTAACGCTTGAGTTTCTGACATAGATGGACATGTCATCGGAAACAATCTTCTCATTCTGGATATCACGCAAGTTTTGGTGGTAGTCCTCAGCAAAAAGGACGTGATGGTGGGGCTCGTCCTCGTAGATTTTGTCGAGTCCGAGGTAGAGCATGAAGGTGGAACAAGAGTATTTTTTCTTCAGAAGGGACTCCTTGCTTTTGTTTTTCTTGCCGAAGATTGTCGAGCGAGCGTGGGCATAATCAGCATTAACCACGAGTTTGTCACAAGTCATTGTCTCTCCATTGGTGAGTGTCACACTTGATGCTTGGTCACCCGTATAATGAATCTCGTCGACCTCGGTATTGAGCATGAGTTTGCCTCCTTCTTCCTCGAAAACCTTGGCCATGCCAGCCGAGATGTTCGAAAGGCCGCCCTGGACGTGATAGATCCCGTGAGCGTACTCGATGTAGGAGAGAATGCTGAAGAGTGCGGGGCAATTCCACGGAGACATGCCCAGATATTTGGCTTGGAAGGTGAATGCCAGCTTGAGCCTCTCATCGGTGAAATACTCACTAAGCACGTCCATGACGGATTTACGCGTGGCCACGTAGGGGAGCGCCTTCAGCATGTGGGGCTTGAAGTAGTTTTTGATCTGGTGGTAGGAGTTGAGCAGGCATGGAAAAATAGTGCGCAGCTTGTCAGCATGGTCTTCCATAAAGCGGCGGTAATTTGCCGATTCGCCTGGGAAGGCGGCCTCAATATTACGGATCATGGTTTCCGGGTTGAAGCTGGTCTCCATGGACACGTCCCCCCAAGTGAGTGTCGTCATGGGGTCGAGTTTGACGAATTCCATGTAATCCTCCGGTTTGCGGCCTGTCTCTGCAAAGACCTCGTCGAGGGTGAATTTTTGGTGCAGGAAAGTAGGACCAGTGTCAAAGGTGTAGGCACCTGCCTGAATAGGGGCATTGCGTCCGCCGACAACAGATGCTTTTTCAATGATGGTGACGTCATAGCCGCGATGTGCCAGCAGCATGCCACTCGTAAGTCCCCCAGGACCTGCTCCGATAATAAGAACTTTCTTTTGCATGTGAGGAAGGGAATTCAAGAATCGTTTTTGATTTGAACGCGCCGCACTATGACACATAGTAAGTCCCGCACAACTTGAAATACTGGCATTTCTCTAGCTTTTCCAATTGTTTCTCACAATCATGGAAGGTCTTCAGAGAGTTGGTTGGTTTATTGGGAGTAATATCGGGGAGGTGATGATCTGATCTTAAGTTTTGCCTAAAACGCCTGTCGATATCTTGGGTTTTACGACAATGGAAAGCGTCATATTATGCTCAGTAAGACTAGAGCTAGTCACAAAGCTTTTAATTTTTTAAGTTGCACGTATAGAGTAACTTGTGATCTTTTTTTGGTCCTATATCTAGGGTTTCCTTACGGAAAAGCGTTGCCAATCTTTCAGCTTTATTATATAAAGCATCTTTACCTTTCCACCCATCTGCTCTCTCACCCCCAACACTCTAGTCATGTCCCTCAAATTTGTTTTTTTATCAATATCCTTTTTTTGCCTCGGGGTTTTCAGCTCTTGCACCAACAATCTGACCGAAGAGGATGTCGTAGGAAGAAACCGGGCCATCTACG
This sequence comes from Akkermansiaceae bacterium, assembly GCA_040264795.1. Classification (GTDB taxonomy): domain Bacteria; phylum Verrucomicrobiota; class Verrucomicrobiia; order Verrucomicrobiales; family Akkermansiaceae; genus Oceaniferula. The sequence continues at coordinate 11,597 of JBDQHQ010000020.1, forward strand.
GTGTTGGAAATGGATCATCTGTTGGTTCATCTTATGATTCTTCATTTTTACCGCAGCCAGCATCTACCCATACCGTAGAAAATGCAAGGAGGCTGCCCAGAGACAAACATGGCATGCCTACCTACAGCAGTCACTCTGACCGCACTCGTTTTGTTCGCACGACTGCATTTTCACACATGGAAAATGAGCCCGGTGCTCACGGTCGCTTAACGGCGAGTGGGAGTATCCTCAAGTATGGCAGTGTTCGGAGTGCCGCCGCAGACTGGTCAGTTTACCCACTGGGTACGAAGTTCAGAGTGAAGGGGCAGCCTCATATTTACGTGGTTGAAGACTACGGATCTGCCTTGGCTGGAACCAACACCATCGATATTTACAAGCCCTCGTTATACTACATGAGAAAATGGGGAACGAGGCACACTGAAATTACCGTGATTCAGTGGGGATCTTATGAGCGAAGCGCCCGCATGCTTAAAGGCCGAGTTCGCTATGATCACTGTAGACAGATGTATTACGGCTGCATGAGGAAGCTCAACAGCCGTCTCGTGAGCAGTGATATTAAGAAAAACGATGCCCTTTAAGGCTTCTTTTTTACTCATCTTTTTGAAACGGTGCGTTAGGGTTTCGTTGTGACGAAGCAAGAACGCGCCGATTTTGTTGTCCAGCGTCTGGAGGAACTTTACCCGGAGACTCCGATCCCGCTGGATCATACCGATGCCTACACGCTGCTGGTGGCGGTCTTGCTTTCTGCTCAGTGCACGGATGTGCGCGTTAACCAGGTAACACCCGCGTTATTCAAGCTGGCAGACAATCCTGCTGATATGGCGAAGGTTCCGGTGGAGGATATCAAGACGGTCATCCGGCCTTGTGGTTTGTCACCCAGGAAGTCAAAGGCGATTTCTGAGCTCTCACGTATTTTGATCGATCAGCATGGTGGTGAAGTGCCGGCTGACTTCGAAGCTCTGGAGGCCTTGCCCGGGGTGGGGCATAAGACCGCCTCGGTGGTGATGGCGCAAGCTTTTGGTATACCAGCTTTCCCTGTGGATACGCACATCCATCGCCTCGCAAAGCGCTGGCGACTGGCACCGGGCAAAAATGTCGTGGAAACGGAGCGTTACTTGAAGCGGCTGTTTCCCAAGGAGAAGTGGAACAAGCTGCACCTGCAGATTATTTTCTACGGGCGTGAATATTGCTCAGCGCGTGGCTGCGACGGCAAGACCTGTGACATCTGCCATACGATAAATCAGCGGTGAATGCTTGCTGATTATTTCGCGGTGTAAGCCTTGGTGAAGGCAGCGATGGTGTCATGCAGATTTTGAGCATTTGCTAGATCGGTCGTCTGCTTGCATTTCATGGCGTGAAGGATGATCTGGTGGATCAGAGTAAGCTTGTTAAAGTAGGCTTGGAGCTCATCGCTGGACACAGCGAGTTTGACTCGCTGAGCCAAGAAATACTGAGTCATGGCATCTTGAATCTTGGTAGCGTGCTCTTCTTTGTTGGTCACCCAGCGAGCGATTTGGTTGGCATTTTTTCCTGCGTCTTTGGAGAGCTCGTTGATTTGCTCCATGGCCTTGGCGATGGTTTTTTGGTGGGTCTGGAGATCAATGAGCACGGTGTCATCCGAGTAAATGCCGCAGGGCACCTGGCAGTGGGCGCTCAGCTTGGATGAGACACAGAGAGAAAAAACGGCAGTAGCAGCGAGAAGTAGAATGGATTTCATGATGCGTGCAAAATAGGCGCAAATTTATGACTCTGCACCTGAAAAATTACAGGGATTTTTGCCAGCGTGCAACTTCAGCACGGACGTTCTCGATACTCGGGGCTCCCGGGTTGGTGCGCGCGGCGAGTGCGGTCTGGAGGTCGAAGACGTCTTTGGCATCGGTGCCGTAGTGTTCTGAGACTTGGGACAAGTCGAGTTGATCGAGAGGGGTGTGAGTTTGAACGCTCAGAGCAACAGCCTTGCCTACCAGTTCGTGTGCCTGCCGGAAGGGGACGCCGTTTTTGACCAGGTAGTCAGCAAGGTCTGTGGCCAGCAACAGGGGGTCTGATGCAGCTGCTTCACAGGCATCTACGTTGATGCTCATCTCCGCCATCATCTCCGCATTGACCTGAAGGGCCAGTTTAAGCGTGTCGATAGAGTCAAAGAGGGGTTCCTTGTCTTCCTGCAAGTCCCGGTTGTAGGTCAGGGGAAGACCCTTGGCTGCAGTGAGCAGGGCGACGAGGTTGCCATAGAGACGCCCGGTTTTCCCCCGGGTCAGTTCACAGACATCCGGATTTTTTTTCTGCGGCATCAGCGACGAGCCGGTGGTGTGCGCGTCAGACAGGGTGGCGAAACCAAACTCAGAGCTGCACCAGAGGATGAGGTCTTCAGAGAGGCGGGAGAGGTGGGTGCCGACCAGGGCCATGTCGAACAGGAACTCGGCGATGTAGTCGCGGTCTGAAATAGCATCCATGGAGTTGGTAGTAACACCGTCAAAACCAAGCTCCTGAGCAATTTGCTGCCGGTCGAGATTAATGGTCGATCCCGCCAAAGCACCCGAGCCAAGTGGGCAAACATTGACCCGCTTGCGGCAATCGGCCAGCCGAGCCTTGTCCCGCTCTAGCATCTCGACGTAGGCAAGCAGGTGATGACCCACCGTGACCGGTTGACCCCGCTGGAGGTGCGTGTAGCCGGGAATAAGGGCCGCGGCGTATTGTTCGGCTTGCTTGAGCAGCGCGTTCTGAAGGCTGGTGATGAGATCAGTGATATTATCGATCTCCTCCCGGCAGTAGAGCCGGGTATCCGTTGCCACCTGATCGTTGCGTGAGCGGGCAGTGTGGAGTTTCGCTCCTGCTTCGCCAATGCGCGCGGTCAGGGCTGACTCGATGTTCATGTGGATGTCCTCGAGCTCGATGGAAAACTCAAACTTTCCAGCCTCAATGACGTTTTTGATCTCGGCCAGGCCCGTCTCAATAGCAGAGAACTCCTCTTCGCTTAGTAAGCCGGCACTAAGCTGGGCTCTGGCATGTGCAATAGAGCCCGCGATGTCATGCTTGTACAAACGCCAGTCATAGGAGATGGATTCTCCATACTGTTGCACGAGATCTGCAGTTGCTTTGGCAAAACGTCCTTTCCACATGCGGCTGTTCTAGCGTCTTTGTGGTGATTTGGAAACCACGGAATGCAAGGAATATGCAGGCAAGGAATCTATCCCAGTCGAGATGGCCTACCGATGCGGATGTTCCTTGAGCAGTTCCTCGGGGCTGTAAAAGCCTTCTTTGTCTGTAGTGGCGGCACGCACTTTGGCTACCTCCTCAGGGGTTACGACGGAGGATTCGTTATCAAAGGTATTTCGCACGAAGGTTAGCACAGCTGCGGTTTCTTTGTCGTCGAGTATATCTTTGAATGCTGTCATTGGAACGTGACCTGGATATTGCTTGCCCTTTACGGTGATTGGGCCATGCAGCCCATGCAGGGTGAGCTTGATCAAGCGCTCTTTGCTGCCGGTGACCCATTTACTTTTATCGAGCGGTGGGAAACCTGAGTGGGGGAGCCCTTTGCCATCCTGCTGGTGACAAGTGGCACAGTGGCCTTCTCGATTATATATTTCAGCACCTTGTCCGAAAATCCTTTTGTCATCTCCTTTGAGCTCTGTTTTGAGTAGGAAAAAGGGCTCGTCATGGAGTGTTTTGTTTTGAAGTTTAGCTTTCGCATAGCGAAGTGAGTCTTTCATCAAGCTTTCGAGTGGTTTTTTC
>JBDQHQ010000021.1:0-15207 GCA_040264795.1 Akkermansiaceae bacterium
CCAGTCGATTTCGACTTCATCAATAGAGTAGCTGTTATCACTTTCTTTTGAGCCGTCATCGAATTCTTGATCAGTGTGCGAGTAGGACATATCTACAAAACCCTCAAAACTGAGAAAATCATTGATTTTGATCTCCGCAGTTGCAAGGCCTGTTACCGCTGCAAGAGCGGATGTAATTGCAATTGTTTTTTTCATAGTTTGTTTTGTTTATTTGGGTTGGTTTGTCTCGAGGTGATACACTTCGGCGGCAACCAAATCCGCTTGGATGGCATGCTTTTTACAAGCATAAATTACCTCTGACAAGCATGATTATGACAAAATTGTCACACTAAACAAGCATTTTATTAAGGAATATTAAATATCAGTAAAACAGTGGCATGCTCTGTTTTTCATTGTAAAACCGGTCATTGCCAAGCTCAGCTATCCTCAAAGCTACAAGCACAGTTTTAGTTAGAGTCGATACTTTGCTTCTGATCGCCGTCTTGTGATCGTCTTTGTTTGCGGAGACGCAGCTGCAAGAGCGTTGCCATTCCCAGGCAGACCACCACCCCAAACCACTTGACCTGCTGGAATAAAGATTGCTCGCCCCCCTGGATCTGCATTGTCTCCGCATAGAGTTCCAGAAGATGGAAAGGGGTCACACTCAGTGGGCACAGCGCTAGCAATCGATAGACCGCTCCTTGAAACTCGTCCCCCCACCCAGCGACAATGACCATACTGGCCAGACCCGGCGTGATCCAGAGCAGGGCCAAAAAGCCGACGAAGCCCAGGTTGAACCACAGCTCCCGGCTCGCCTGCATGTATAGCGCGGTTCCGAGCAAAACCAGAAAAGGAACTCCCACCGTGGCGATGATCGCCGAGGATTCATTCCAGACACTCGATGCTTGCAGCAAATGGATCAATACGGCGTGCACGGTACTGGTCATCACGACCAGCAGGCACACAGGCCATAGCCCGCTTCTCTCATCAGAGAGTAGCGGCAGGCGCTTGAGCTGCTGTTTCTCCGCACGCTGGACGCCCTTCATATAAAGATGCCGGTCCGGGCAGCAGATGTTGATGAAGGTGAAGATGGCTACCATGGAGAGCCCGATAAAGACGGATTGCACCAGCATGAGACCGGACGCTGCCCGATAGCCACTGTCCAGCGAGCCGGCTGAGAGGGTTTGCCCGAGCAAGCCGCTGGCCTTGCCCTCGGCAAAAAAGGGCCAAAGGCTGCCCAAGAGAAGAAATTGCAAGATAGCGAACATGATCAAGCCGGAGCGCTTGGAAAATGACGGCAGGGATTGGTTCCTCCACTTGCGGTAAGCGGTAATCAGCAGTGCGGTCAGGATCAGCGCCTGCATAATGAAGGTGAATAAGGCCGGGGAAATCTCCAAATGGAAAAACGGCACATCCTGCCAGAACTCGCTGAGTTTGTTCTTCATGGCGTTGAGTTGCCCGCGGGGGCTATAGGTGTGGTCCAGATCGGGCATACCCACCATCTTGAGGTGAGGGGCAATTTTTCCAAAGTAAGTCGGCAGAATCGTCAGGAAGGAGAGGAAGGATATGCCCGCTTGGCTCAGCGCTGGCAGGAAAATGTACAAACCCATCACTGCTACGCGCGATATCCAGGATGCGGCCCTTGGTTTACTGACCACAAGGCCGGTTACATGCGCTGTCAGATGGTAGAGGATCACCGAGGAAAAAAAGACCAGGTAGAGTTGCACTACATTGATCCAAGGTATTTCAGCCACCGTCACGCAATGAAGCAGGAACGGCAGAGTGAGCAGAAACATAAAGTATTCACGCGCTGGCAGCCCGAGAAGATAACCGCTGATCTTGGAGATCGGATTCATCGGAGTCATACGCTGATAATCCAGCAAGCCGGACTCCTTGTCCTCAGCCGTGACGGACGCCACCCTTCCCGTTCCCAGAAACATGAGGAAAAACCCCTGAACGCCCAGCAACACTCCAAAAGCACTGCGGGCTCCATTGATCGCACTCCCCTCAATGGTGATGTTTTGCTTGGTCTGATAATTGTAGATGCGTTGATCTTGTGCCCCATTCAGATAGCTCGTGAGATAAAACGTGCTGGTGACAATCAGACCAAAAAGTGCCGAGGCAACCAGCTGCTTGACCCTGAGGCGCTCCCGAATGCCTTTCCTGATCAATGGATTCATGATGGTGACTCCCCTTTCCTATTACCAGATTCCACCTCGAGAAAGAGGTCCTCAACCTTGGATTGCTTGAGATGGAAACCGCAAACAGGCACCCCGCCCTTGATGAGTTGCTCCAGAACTCTGGCTGCGTCCACCTTGTCCCCCTCGTGGCTCATTTCGTATTCAAGCCCGCTCTGATTCAGCGCAGACAGCCTGGAAATGCTGGGGATTGTTGCGATCACACTCTCAAGCTCGGCATTCGGGGTGCTTATTTCCATGCGGATGATGCGCTCCGGCGAGGACTGGCTCAGCACCTCATCAATGGAGCCGGAAACAACCATGGTCCCCTCCCGCATGATTCCAATGGCGTCACAAAGATCCTGCAGCTCGGTGAGCACGTGCGAAGACACCAGAATCGTGCGGCCCTCTTGGGCGAGTTTGCGCAATAGCTTGCGCAGGTCAATACGGGCCTTGGGGTCCAGATTGGCACCCGGCTCATCGAGCAGAAGGACGGAGGGGTCGTGCACGAGGGTTTTTGCCAGTAAGGCGCGCTGCTTCATGCCCCGGGACAAGGTTTTACAGAGCTCGCCTTTCTTGTCAGTGAGATGTGTCATCTCCAGGCACTCGTTGACCTTGTCTTTCTTACGCTGGCCCACCATGCCATAGGCATGCGCAAACAGATCACAGAATTCCTCCACCGTTAAATCATCATAGACAGGCGGGAAGTCCGGCATGTAGCCCATTTTCCGGCGCGCCTCCTCGGGCTGCTGCAGCACGGGAATGCCATCGACCACAATCTCTCCGTAAGTAGGCTCAATAAGGGTGGCGATCGCTTTGATCGTTGTGGTTTTGCCGGCACCATTGGGACCAATCAAGCCGTAGACAGAACCTCGCTCCACGGAAAAGCTCATGCGGTCCACCGCCACGTGCTGTCCGTAATGAACCTTGAGATCCCTGACTTCAATCATGCGCTTAGCATGCTGACCACACAGCTAGCAAACGTCAACCTCGCTTTGTCTGTCGGGAGCACACTCTAAATGGCGAGCTTCTCTGCCCACTCCCCGGCTTTTTGGGAGAATGACTTGTCACTCTCTGCATAGCTAATACCACGCGATACATTGACCACGTCTGGTGCCGTTCTCTTGCTGGCTTGCAAACTCGCCAGGTCCCCACCTTGGGCACCCAAACCGGGGATGAGCAGAGGGCTGTCAACAATACGCTCGAGCACTTCGGCACTCGCATTGGTCAAGCCCACCACATAACCGACATCGGTCGCCCTGCCCTCCTTACAGGCTCGCTTGCCTAACTCTTGGACCAGTTCAAAGACATAACGTCCGTCAGCGAGTTTCTGGCGCTGAAAATCGGCACTACCCGCATTGGAGGTAACCGCTAACAAATAGATCCCCTTACCTTGCCAGTCCAGGAAGGGCTCGATGGAATCATACCCGAGGAAGGGGTTCAAAGTCACCGCGTCGACATTCCAGTTCTCAAAGTAGGACTTGGCGTAGTACTTCTGGGTTTCTCCGATATCCGATCTTTTGGCATCCAGAATCACAGGCACCTCCGCCGGCATGCTCTGAAGCATTGCCTCGAGCATCTCGATACCCTGGATACCCATCGCCTCAAAGTAGGCCATGTTGGGCTTGAAAGCGGCGGCATACTCGGCGGTCTCATCCACAAGACGGCGCAGGTATTCCGGAACAGCATCAATACCACCGGAAAGCTCCGGTCTCGGGTCAATGCCCACGCAGAGGCGCGATCCTACCGATTCAATACGCTGGCTGAGCCTGGTGGAAAAATTCGTTTCTGACATCATGAGATCAATGGGAAGCTGGTAATGACTGGGATTACTAACCGGGTATTTTCTCCTCGCTCCGAGACTCCGCGCCAGCCTCCGCCAGCCGTTTCTGCAACTCCGGCCATTGATCCTGGGTCACAATGTAACCGACACACTTGGAACTACCACATCGGCACGGGTGGTCTTCATAGCAATCAATGTCAAAGCCATAGTCAAAGGTGAGCTCCTCGCCCTCCTTGATATCGCGTATGGAATAAATGTATATTTTGCGACCAATGATCCATGCCTCACAATTAGGATCACATGAGTGATTAATCAGGCGCGCTGTGTTCCATGGCACGTTGCCATCAATATCCCACTCGTCATCGAGGGTGAAAATATAGACCGCTGCATCACCGTGCTCCTCATGGCGGGCATACTGATCCCATGCCCGGTCCTCACTGACTACCTTGTTCACGGGCTCACCAACATACTCAATAACCTCCGTCTCTTCCGGTATATCTTGAGTCGCATAAACTCCCCTGCCGTGGATTTCAGACCCCCGTATCTCACACCACTCACTCTGGGCGCGATCATAGAGTTTTTTGAACTTGCGTACCAACTTGGCTTCCTGCTCCAGCTTTTTGTGTTTAGACATGGTAGAAATACTTGTGACAAATGGTGATTACTTGATCTCGCGAGCAACGGACTCCGGCAGCCCGAGTTCATTTTCATCTGAGGGCAATGATGGAAACAGGCTGCGCAAATCCGAGATTGTCGGCTTCATGCCAGTGAGGAAGTACCATTCATTAGAACCCTTTTCGGAAATGGCAATAGTGTAGCTTTGCTCCTCAAGTGTCCTGACTTTGCCGCCTTGTTGCGGGTCAGGTATTTTGACCTGTGTTACGGTGGGCACGACTGCCAACCAGTGACTGACAACAATCGCTTTTCCGTAAGAGTCGACAACCGGCTTACCTGTGAGCGGGTCGACTTTTTTGGCACGCCAGACATCAAAAAATGCTGTAGGCTTGTCCGCCTTGTAATCAGTGACGATAACACCCAGCTTCACCCGTTGGCGCTCGCCCATTGCCAGCTTCTGCTCAAGCTCACGCATACCACCCGCACGTGTTGCCAAGCGCCTTTTCCAACGAGGATACATCCGCTCATGGCTGTACTTGAAGTTACCCCTCATTAACTCCACCCCCAGCTTTTGAACAGCGGACCGGGCGGCACCGGCAATCATAGGATCAACGACGACACCCTGCGCATTGACCTGCAGAGTGCAGATCAGCATAACAAATACAATGTGGCGGATAAATGCGTTCATCTTGGCTTTCTGGGCATATACATTCCCGCTAGCGAGCGGAAAGTCAAGCAGCGGCATAAGCACTGACCTAAGCAACGCTTAGCAGAACTTAAGTAATAGCCAAGAGACATAATTAATTCCTCTTACTTATTTTTGTAAAAAACTTGGAAAATCGTCTTTGCAAAATTGGCACGAATACGCCTATGCTTCGCTTATGGCAAAAAAGGCATTAGGAAAAGGACTGGGAGCACTCATCAAGCAGCAGGCAGGCGGTGAGCTCAATCCATCCAAAAAAGATGCGCCACCTGCGGATTCTTACGTGCCGATTGACAGTGTCATCCCCAGCCCTTTGCAGCCCCGTAAGCATTTTGTCCAGGGCCAGCTCGATGAGCTCAAGGACTCCATCAGCCAGCACGGAATTATCCAGCCCCTCATCGTCCGTGAGGTGAACGGCAACATGGAGCTTATAGCCGGTGAGCGCCGCTGGCGTGCGTCCAAAGCTCTCGGCCTAACGGAAGTACCCATCGTTATCCGCGAAGCCAGTGATCAAGAGGTGTTGGAAATGGCACTGATTGAAAACATTCAACGCAAAGATCTCAACCCTATCGAGGAAGCCCAAGGTTACCTACAATTGGCGAAGGACTTCGGCATCAAGCAAGACATCATCGCCAAGCGCGTTGGCAAGTCACGTGCGACCATCGCCAATGCCATGCGTCTGATGGAACTCGATCCGGAAGTGAGGGACCACGTTGCCCAAGCGCGCCTCAGCGTCGGTCACGCCAAAGCGATTCTTTCCATCAAGGACCCTGAGTCCCAGCGCTTGGCAGCAGAACAAATTCTCAAAAAGTCACTCACCGTTCGTGCCGCTGAGAGACTCGCAAAAGCGATGATCTCGCCCCCGAAAAAGTCATCTTCCAAAGGCTCGAGCGAGGAGGCCAATGCAGTGATTGAGCAAATTCAAAACGCCCTCAGGGAACGCTTCGCGACCGAGGTCAAGATGAAGCACCGCCCTAAGAAAGGAAAAATCGAGCTCACCTACTACGGCAATGATGACTTGCAACGCATTCTGGATTTGTTAGGTATCGAGCTCTAGATCTTCTTCATTTGAAAACATGAGAGTAAAAACCCCCACCCTACTCGTCATGGTCGCCGTCGTTCTCGGCGGATACATGTACTACATGGATGTCAGCAATCCTGTCGATCGTCATGGAGAGGCTGCCTATGCTCATACAGATGCGATCCTTGCATGTGGTCCACGTACCACTGGCTCGGCTGGGTTAGGAAAATCACAACTCTACATTTCCAAGGAATTGGGCAAACACGGCTGGAGAACCATGAGCCAGCTCATTGAGCGTGACACACCCCTGGGCAAAAAAAACTTTGTCAATCTAATCGCACGCTTTCAGGTCGACCAGCTGGGCTCTCTTGAAGACCTTCAGAAACTCAAAACCAAGGGTATTCTCGGGGCCCATCTTGACTCTAAGCTCATTCCCGGGATTCCTAACTTTCTCGGCGCTGATGATGCCGCCTCCGCATGCGCTCTGATCATCGAGCTTGCCGCACAACTGGGCAGAAATCATCCTGAACTGGCCAAGGAACTCGAAATCGTATTTTTTGATGGGGAGGAAGCCTTTGGCGAGAACATCACACCCACGGATGGCCTCTATGGCAGCAGAGCCTACGCGCATACTCTCTACCAGCGCACTCCAAAACCTGAGTTCGGTATTGTGCTTGATATGATTGGCCACAAGGACCTGAAAATTGCTGTGCCATCCGACACGGACCCCAGCCTTTACCGGGCCCTGCTTGACGCCGCCAAATCAAATGGATATGAGCAACATTATGGCATGGCCGCAGGCCCCATCATTGATGATCACCTCTATCTCAACAAAGCAGGCGTGCCTACCATCGACATCATCGGGGCCGACTTCAACCATACTCACTGGTGGCACCAAGAGGGAGATAACATAGACCTCATCTCTGCAGAGAGTTTGACCATCTCCTACAATGTCACCATGAGCATGCTTATTGAGTTGCTCGGCAAGTAGTGGCCAATTAATTAAGGCATTAGGCGTTCAAGGCATCGAGCCAGCTTTGCTCAAGATTGCAGGCGTTACCGGCACTGTCCACTCTCACTGCCTTCATCTCACCGTGTGCAATCATCTTGTCTTCACAACTCAGGGAGAAAGACCAGAGTATGGAACTCGCACCTACTCTCTTGGGCGAGATCGAAATCCTTAGCAGCTCACCAAACTTTGCCGGTGCAATGTAGTCACAAACTACGTGAACACGTGGCCAGCCACCGCCATCAAGCAAAGGTATACCAAGGCCAGCAAGCAGATCATGCTCTGCTTCCTCAGCATAACAAAGAATCCGCGAAAAATGCACTACGCCGGCCGCATCCGTATCGGCAAATTGAACACGACGCTGGTAGAGGTGATCCATTAATCAAGCTCCCGCACAAGCAGGGATGCGTTGTGACCACCAAAGCCAAACGAGTTACTCAAGGCACTCTTGACTTCCACCTCACGCGCCACATTGGCAGTGTAATCAAGATCACATTCAGGATCCTGATCCTCGAGGTTGATGGTTGGCGGAATAATGTTTTCTTTGATCGCCATCAGGCAAGCAGCTAACTCCACACCACCAGCGGCACCTAACAAGTGACCCGTCATGGACTTGGTAGAGCTTACGATCAGCTTGTCTTTGGCGTGGGCGCCAAAACTCTTCTTGATGGCCTTTGATTCGCATATGTCACCGAGAGGCGTGGATGTGCCATGCGCATTGACGTAGGTCACTTCATCCGGATTCATGCCGGCATGATTAAGGGCCATATCCATACAGCGTGCAGCACCTACACCCTCAGGATGGGGTGATGTCATGTGGTAGGCATCACCGCTCACCCCGTAGCCGACCAGTTCCGCATGAATCTGAGCACCTCGTTTTTTAGCGTGCTCATATTCTTCAATCACAACGACACCAGCACCCTCACCCATGACAAAACCATCACGACCAGTATCGAAAGGGCGTGAGGCTCTTTGCGGCTCATCATTGCGAGTGCTCAGTGCTTTCATGTTGCTGAATCCGGCCAAGCCCATGGGCAGAATCGTAGCCTCGGCACCACCGCAAACAAAAGCGTCTGCATCACCGAATTTAATCATCCTCCATGCCTCACCAATATTGTGGTTGGATGTAGCGCATGCCGTAACAATGACCATATTAGGTCCTCCAAATCCATATTCCATGGAGAGAATGCCGCTACCGATATTGGAAATCATCATTGGTATCACAAAAGGTGAGACACGCGAGGCACCCCGGCTGATCAGCTTGGAATGTTCTGTTTCCAGAGTTCCCAAACCCCCTATCCCACTGCCTACCATCACACCAACGCGGTCGCGATCGACACCCTCGTCATCAAGTCCTGCGTCATTAATTGCCATCTTGGAGGCAGCAATGGCAAACTGAGCATAACGGTCACAGCGCCGGGCATCCTTCGGGTTATTGAACCAGGGTGCCGGATCAAAATCCTTGACCTCGCCCGCGATCTTACAGGGGTAGGGCTCAGGATCTGTTAGTGTGACCGGTCCAATACCACTTTTCCCGGCTTTGAGGCCGTCCCAGGTAGTTTGTAAATCATTTCCCAGTGGACTAAGAACTCCAATACCAGTGACAACAACTCTGCGATCGTTCATATCTTTATGATGTATATTAGCAAGCGTGATAGCGGTCATTGACGAATCCAAAGACCGCCACGGCGTCGCCATTATTCTACAGATCGACTATTGTGCAAGCCTCGATAATCAGACGCCATCAGCCCAGGCGTCGGGAATCACCACGGTCGTTGCTACGCCCGCACTCAGGACATGGCGGCCGGCGCTCCTTGCTCTTATCCTTATAAACATGGCCGCACACTTCGCAGGTAACAATTTCCCTCTTACGAGATCGTATCTTGGCACGCCTGCCAAGAACTGACATGAATACAGCGCATCCGATACCCAGGAGAGGCACGCCCACAAGCCAGAGGGCAAATTCTTCCATCGTAAGATCGATCATTTCCGCAAGGCCTCGATTTGAAGTTCCACCTCCCCGACGATCATTTCATCTCCCCCTTGCTCATCTTCCTTAAAACGCTGTGAGCGCAACCAGGATGCCAGATCCTTCTGCCTGTCACTAACGATAACCGTATCTGCGCTACCTCCAGGCAAAGGCATGCAATTACTGACAAAACCTGCTGAATCCAAAGCTATCTGAAAACGAAATATCTGCCCATAGCCTTCATCCACAATCAACTCATTGGGCAACTGCAACTGATCTCCGGATATTCGCGGTTTGAGTTGATCCCCCGCCATCACCCTGACCCTGATCACTGGATCTTCTTGATCCACGAAGCGATTCTTAACCCCAAAATCCCGCCACTTGTCATGCGAGGGGAAGAAAAAATGGTTGTTGGATTCTGCAATGGAGAGAAGCTCATTGGCCACGCTTTTTGCAGGCAATGATTGCATGCGCATCTCATAGTTCCAGAGTTTGCCATCCAGCTGATTCCTGTCCTCTGCAATTCTTGAAGACACCTCGTCATCGAGAGCCGGATCCCACCTCACTGGAAATGGTGAATTCTCCACCACTTGAATCAAGAGTTTCCCTACATCGGGATTATCTTCATTGAGCATAAAGACCACCCCCTCTTTTTTAGACTGCAACGGGGATTTTACCGTCTCAATTTTGATCGCGTAGACTGAGAACGCAAACAGCCCGCATGCCATAAGCAATGCAATCATTTTGCCGGAGTGATGTTTTCTAAAACCGCGCCAATGAAAAATGAGTCCGGCATCCTGATCTTTTTGATGCTTTTTTCTGCGTATGAAATACATATTTTCCCTGCTTGGCTGTCTTTACTCGGGCTTTGTCGGTATCCCTGATCACTCCACCTTTCCCATGGGCCTGCCTACCAGACCACAATTAAGACCAAGTTTGATGACCCTGTTAATGACCTCTTTTTCCGTGCCGCTCGGAACGGATACATCGGATCTGATGACCACCGTGGTGATCGCCTCGCCCCCTTCCTCGGCACGTAGTTCATTAATCACAGCCTCAAGATCACTCATGGGAACCATGTTCTTATTGACCCAGAGTGGTGTGGCATTGGCTGCAGAGGCGGCACCAAGGGTAACCACAATCGGATTTTCCATCTGCTCATAGCGCCATGGAGATTCGTGCACCTGGACATCGATACCTGTCTGCTGCACCAGAGAGGGCCCCAGCAAGGGAAACATTAAAATCAGAGCCATGATGTCGAGCCCTGGAAGCATGTGGAGAAATCCGGGTTTAGCCGGCAATGTCATCTCAAGCTTCATTTTTCACTCTTCTTTTTCTTTTTGTCGGAAATCTCCTTCGCCTCATCTCGGAAAGAAACAATCTCGGCCTGTTCACGGGCATCACAGATAATATTGACCATCTCCACACCGGTTCGCTCAATGCGATGAACCATGCGCTTCACACGCCCGTAAAAGAACAGATAAAAGAGATAAACCGGAATCGCAATCGAAAGCCCCAGAGCAGTAGTGACCAGGCTCTCATACACCCCTCCGGACATTTCCGCAGCAGAGGCAAACCCCTTTTCCTTGCTCACCTCCATGAAGGTCTTGGTCAGGCCCGTTACCGTGCCGAGCATGCCCACTAATGGAGCAACAAGGGCGATCCCATAGAGAGCTCTCAGGTTGCGCTCCATACGGGGCACTTCAAGTTGTCCTGCCTCCTTGGCCACATCACGCAAATCCTGCCGAGACAGGTTCTTACGCATCAGAATGGCATGTGCCACGCGCGCCGTTGGGCCGGGTGCTCTGGCAGCCTCATGAATAGCCTCGGCAAAGGCACCTTTGCGAACATGATTTGCTAAACCCAACAACAAATCACCCACACTGATTTTGACGCGTTGGAAGAAAAAGATACGCTCAAAAATCAACAGAAGACTCACAAACGCCAAAAGTGCCAGCACATAGGCAAAAGGTCCTCCTTGTTCGATAAACTGTAACATGTGAATTCAATCTACTATGCCTGAGCTAGAAATCCAATTTCGAATTTCTAATTTTCATTCCCATCCAAACAGCCGTGCAGTAGTGCTGACAAACCCCAAAAAAAAGAGCCCAAGCCAAACACTAGAAAGGCCAAATCAGAGGAATCAGCCAGCAAGCAATCACCCCGATGAGTAGATTGAGTGGCATGCCAAAGCTGACAAAGTCCCTGTAGTTATAGCCCCCGGGGCCATAGACGAGCAAATTGGTTTGATAGCCCATGGGTGTCGCCATCGCTGTAGATGCCGCAAATGCCACCGCCATGATAAAAGGCTTCGCATCCACGCCCAACTGAGTAGCGAGAATGATGGCCAGTGGCGTGCATAAAACAGCCGCCGGCTTGTTGAGAATCAGCAAGCTCAGTGCCGCCGTGATAAAGTAGAAAATCCAGAGTGTCACATGAGGCCCCAGCTGCCCCACCGTGTTGATCAATCCCTGTGCGGCAATGTCCAAAGCTCCGGTTTTGCCCATCGCATTGCCGAGTGCGATCATACCGGCAATCAAAATCAGTACCGGCCAATCAATCGAGCGATACGCGTCACGGGGGGTCAGGATCTTGGTAATCACCAAGAGTGCTGCTCCAGCCAGGGCCAGCACACTGATTGGAAAGACTCCAAATGCTGCCAGACCAACAATGGCCAGAATCGTCCCGAGTGCCACTGGTGCCTTGTGACGTTCGATCACCTGGTCGTGGGCGCCCTCCAACAGGATGAACTCACGATAACCACGCAGTTTCGCAAGGGCTTCCATCGTGCCACGCACCAGAAGGATATCACCCATGCGTAACTCCAGATCGGTAATATCACGTTGGTGGTGACGCCCGCGCCGCTGCAGCGCAAAAACTGACACCCCGTAATCCTCACGAAAACGAATATCCTGAGCCGTCCTGCCGATGAGCGGTGAATCCGGAGCCACCATCAGCTCAAACACCGTCATTTCCACCCTCTTGACCTCCGCATCCCTGGCATCTACATCGGTTGACATCCTGATGTCATGCTTGCGCTCCAGCTCGAGTATTTTGTTCAAATCCCCACGGATAAGCAGAATATCTCCCTCCTCAAGATGCTGATCTTTTTCCATCCGCTGAACGCGCTCACCACGGATTAATTCAGCCACCCTGACCCCAGCGTTAGCCAGTGGGGTTTCATCCAATCTCATACCCACCAGATGGGATTCCGGGCCGATCCTCACCTGGGTGATATATTCTTTGACATCCTCTGCTGGCAGCGTGGAGGCAATCGTTGTCCGTGCTGGCAAGAAACGGTGTGAAAACAAAATCAGGTAAAGCATGCCCACCACCGCAATCACCGCGCCGAGAACGGTGAATTCAAACATACCGATCTCACCGAATCCGGCATCCGCAGACATGGAGGAGACCAGGATGTTGGATGAGGTTCCTATCAAAGTAGCACTGCCACCCAGCATGGAGGCAAATGAGATGGGCATCAGAAATTTTGAAGGGCTCTGCCCCAGCCTGCTGCACACCGTGAGTACCGCGGGGATGAATACCACCACTACCGGAGTGTTGTTGATAAATGCGGACATAAAACATACCGCAACCAGTGACAGGGCAAGAAAGCGCAGCGGGCTCCCTTTGGATAGTTCTGTGAGCTTGCTTCCCAAAGCTGCCACCATGCCGCTGCGCATCAATGCAGCACTGAGCACGAACATCGCTGCAATGGTCACCAGCGCCTGATTACTGAAGCCCTCCAGCAGCTCCTTGGGCTCGAGGATACCGAGCAAGCCAAGAATGGAAATAATCATCAGACCGACAATGTCCGTACGCACCCGGTCCGTGACAAACAGAACCACTGTTGCCACAAGAATGATGTAAACGGCGATAACCTCCCAAGTCATGGTGAAAGAGATCGAGTTTCACCACCATGGCAAATCACTGTCAACCATGAATTGTTAAGCAAAATCAAATAAGCGGGCCAGACTGCCCGCAGATCATGGAAGCGCACGAAGCCGTGGAGACAATAACCACTTCCAGGTGATCTAACCTACAGAACATTAGTCACACAGGGCTCTTGACATCAACGGAGCGTGTTCTTAGTTGTTAACATTGATCGTGGAACTTCCAAGAGATGAGTAAGGCAAGCAGAACAGGTTGGATTTACCTTCTTTCCGATGACTCAGACGCTGGGCATCTGAAAGTGGGATTTAGTTCTGACCATCCTGAAGATCTCGGCAAGAAGCCCGAACTCAATGGCAAGGCCAATGATTTCAAGCTCAGTTCCGCTTTCCTCTTTGCCGATCGCGCCTGCAAAATAGACCAAATGGCACGTGACATCTTGGAACCGCATCAAAAGGACGCCAAAAAGGGACTCTACGCCTGCAAATTGGAGGACGCCAAGGCCAGTATCATCAAAGCCGCGAAACAGCTCGAGCAAGAACCGGTTGCCAGCATCGGCAACGATGATGCTGATGATGGCACCGCACCCGATCAAGATGACGACTGCCCACTCAAAAGTGCTAAAATTGCGGCCAGACACGGGGATGCGGATGCTCAGTTCTTCCTTGGGGCCAGCTACGCGGATGGTGAGGGCGTCACCAAGGACGAGAAAGAAGCCTTCAGATGGTATCGAAAAGCTGCGGAGCGCGAGCACTTGTACGCCCAGGACAGCCTCGGCGTCTGCTATGACCATGGCAAGGGGGTCAAAGAAGACCATATCCAGGCCGCGTTGTGGTTTACCAAAGCCGCCAAGCAAGGGCATGCCAGTGCCCAGATGAATCTTGGAAATTGCTATTACAACGGGAGAGGTGTCAAAAAAGATCTGGAGGAAGCCACGAACTGGTGGCTCAAAGCCGCAGAGAAAGGGCATGCCTCCGCCCAGTACAACCTCGGCCTATGCTACTCCAAAGGACGTGGCGTAAAAGAAGATCACAAGCAGGCGGCCAACTGGTATCTCAAGGCTGCAAAGCAAGATCTGGCAGAAGCCCAAGCCACCTTGGCCAAATGCTATTTGGAGGGAACAGGTGTTTCCAAAAACCCCGGCGAGGCAAAAGACTGGATGAAGAAAGCCTTGGCAGCAGACTTTGAAGATACCGATCAACTGCTAGAAAAAATCCTCGAAGAGAGAGCCTCCTCATACCGGACAGCCATCGCCGACTCAGACCGCCTCAGCCTAAAGCCATCCATGCCCGAGATCATGGCCATCATCGATGCCCTGGATGATTCCTTCCCGGAATGGGACCAGGACGACAATGCCCATTACCAGCTGATCGAGAATCTGCATGATAACTTTGAGCATTTGAGGTAGGAGATTCGTAAACGACAGCCAAAAATCATAGCGGTGGCATCCTAGAGACCAAAATCCTCCATCCAGACTCGAGGGCCGTCTTCCGCTAAATTTTTATCGGGATCAAACTCCAGATTGCGGTCATTGGGTGTCGGGTTGTAGAAGTAAGTAAATTTAACTCCACCATAAGTTTTTGGCTTTCCCAAATCTCGGGTATGAGTACCACTCTCAAATGGGTAAAATTTTATATCCTTATTAAGTTTTATATAGTTATACTGCTCCTTGCCGTCAGGTGATTCACTTCGTCGAACACGCATGAATAGCCCTAGCTTGCTGGGCATTCCCACATCTTCCAATTTATTTTTTTCTACAACTCGCTCCGCCAAATAACCATCAATAGGCGCCTTGTAAGGCATTGTTAGGGCGCAATAGTTGGCTAAATCAGCCTTGGCAACTGCCAGCCATCCTTCCCCTGCGTCCGGAAACTTTATCCAGAGCGTGCTATCGACAGTTTTGTAGCGGATTGTTTTCCACCTCTCACTTATCTCAGTATCCCCGTCACAATTGACCTTGAAGAGTATGTCTGAATTTTTTCCCTCCCCATACGGAGCTACGAATTGACCCACCTCAAAATCAAAACCAATCCAGACATTCTCCGCTGGAAATGAGATAC
>JBDQHQ010000022.1:0-15013 GCA_040264795.1 Akkermansiaceae bacterium
GAGGCAAATAATGATCTTCCACAGGAAAAGTCCTACCCTCCACGTTAACTACCGGAGCCCCGTCGAAATACTCGGAAAACATGCCCGCATCCAAGGTGGCAGAACTCACCACCACGCGCAGATCCTTACGGCGCCTGAGCAAATTTTTCAGATAACCCAGAATAAAATCAATGTTCAGGCTACGCTCATGAGCTTCATCAATGATCAGGGTGTCATACTGCCTCAAATCACGGTCACGCTGAGTTTCTGCCAGCAGGATTCCATCCGTCATGAACTTGATGGTGGTTTTGTCCTGAACCTTTTCAACAAAGCGCACCTGATAACCCACGCGCTCACCCAGAGCAGTTCCCATTTCTTCAGCCACCCGACGCGCTACCGTGGCAGCGGCCAGCCTCCTGGGTTGGGTGCAGCCTATCCTCCCTTTCTTACCCTCCTCAACTGCCAGCTCGTATGCCATCTTTGGCAGCTGCGTTGTCTTGCCACTCCCGGTTTCACCCACGACAATCACCACCTGGTGCTTGCGCATTGCTGACATGATCTCCTCGCGCCGCTGTGCTACCGGCAGATCAGGATAATTCATTTGCGGAAGCTTGCTCATCACAGATCAAATGCCTAGTTAGCCTGTGAAAACATCATCACATGGTGCTGGCCGTGCCTGCTGATCATTTTGGCAGGGCTCAATCCGGAAGCCTGGGCCATCTCATTCAAGGTAGAGAGGCACTCAGGAAAATCATGGTTTTCGACATGTTCACAAGCCTCGTCGAGCTGATCTGCAGGAACCTTGGTCCATGTATCGCGCATGAATTTCAAATACTGCTTCAAGTAATCTTCCCTGCTTTGCCCTTCCTCCCGGACCACATCCACCATCAGCAAAACACCCTCATCCGACAAGCAGCCTGCAGCCGCATGAAACAAACGAGCCTTGTCCTCGGGCGTGAGATGGTGAACGGCATAACCTGTAAAAATCACATCCCAAGGCCCTGGCGTGGATTCAATGGCTACTAGCATATCACCTTGGCACAAACTTACATCTGCAAGGCCGGCCAGATAATCATGAGCCTCGCCAAGAGCCACCTCAGACAGGTCAACCCCAAGATAGCAGCCAGGGGGAGATTTGAGCAAAGCAGGTGCCAGATAACGGGCATTACCACAGCCAAGATCCAACAAACGGTATTGACCATGATCCGTGCGCTGGCTCAGCAAGTCGGAAATTTCCGCATAGATCTCGTCATGAAACATATAGTTATACTCCGTGATCAAGTCATAGAGTGACCATGAGCGCGCAAATATTTCAGCTGAATCAGGGGATGTCATTGTCTGGAGAGCTTGTGCTTCGAGATGGGAGTATGCCTGCAAATTACATGCCGCAACTCAATGGCAAGTTAATACCCCACCCTACTCTGCCAAGGAGATTCTTTGCACGCGGGCACTGGCAATACCATGTTAAACGCAAGACTTACTGCTTGATTCCCAAGCTTGCCCACGCAAGCTTTCTCGCGTGGAAGAGAGCTCTGGAAATAGCGTCATCATTGCTGATGCCTTGGCCTCTGCGCCTGCTGTATTAATCGATTTTGACGGTGTCATCATCGACAGTGAATGGCCCATCTACCAGTCATGGCGAAGGGTGTTTGAGCGCGAAGGTCACGATCTATCCCCTGATATTTACATCCATTGTATTGGCTCTGACTTTGACACTTGGTCACCTCCCGATTATCTCGAAGAGCTCACCGGTGAAAGCTTTGATTGGGACAAAATCAACGCTGAGCGACAGGTTGAAATCATGCGTGACCTCGACGGTGCACAACCCATGCCCGGGGCAAAAGAACTACTGGAATCATTGAAACACTCGGCATCGGCAATCGTGTCGAGTTCCTCACACAGCTGGGTGGATACGTGGATGAATCAACTCGGGCTCATGCCACTGGTAAACGCGACCGTCTGCCGGGGCGATGCCCCCAAAATCAAACCTGCCCCGGATCTTTTCCTGGAAGCTGCCAGACAGTTGAATGTGAACCCAGCCGAGTGCATTGTCATCGAAGACTCACACAATGGCATGAACGCGGCTCATGCGGCAGGCATGAAGGTCATTGCCGTACCCAACCGGCTCACCGACATTTTGGATTTCAGTGATGCAGAATGGTTTGCTCAATCACTCACCGAGCTTCTTGCTCATGAGTAGTAATCTAACCTGTGGTGCGTAAGCCACTGGCAATGGCATTCACAGAATACTGCAAGGAATTGAGCAGTGTATCAAACTTGCCATCCTCCGCACCCTGCTCAGATTCACGCCACTCACCAAGCAACTCAATCTGCTGCTGATGAAGCAGGTAGAGTGAAAACTCCCGCGTCTTCAAGGTCCGCAACATTCTCGGGCGACGCTCATCGAAGGGAGATCCGAACACCTCATCAATCATTTTTTCGGTTAGTTCAAACTCCTCCAAGATCCTGTTTTGAAAGCGTGATCGGATTTCCTCATCCTTTACCAGAGCGGCATAGTCGTTCATGATTTTCAGATCTGCGCTTGCCAGATTGGTCTCCACATTGGTGAGAAGATAACGAAGAAACGGTGAAGTGTGAATCATCTCAGCCAATGACCGGAACCCTTGCTCATTTTCTGACTTCAGGCGTTGAAGTGCAGAACCCACGCCATACCAGCCGGGTAAATAATACCGCGCCTGAGTCCAGCTAAATACCCAGGGAATCGCACGCAAGTCATCCAAAGTGGCGCTTCCCGTTCTGCGTGATGGCCGGGACCCAAAGCGACCATGCTCGAGTGCATCAATAGGTGTCGCCTGCCGATAGAAATCCATGAAGCCTGGCGCCTCGATAAGCTCACGGTAACTGGCTCGGCTCGCTACCGACAACCAATCCATCAGATCACAATAAGCAGGCTCTCCAAGTGCCGCGCTGTCATTATTATGACGTCCAAACATGGTAACTCCAGCCACCCCGGCAACGAGCAACTCAAGGTTATAGAGTGCATTAGAGCGATGCGCGTATTTTCTCGGAATGACCTCGCCCTGCTCCGTCACCCTCATCGCGCCGTCAAGACTGCCATGAGGCAAGGAGCGCAAAAACCATTTCACCGGACCAGCGCCCCGGCTAATGGTACCACCACGTCCGTGGAAAAACTCACAGCGAGCACCGACTTCCTTGCATGCCGCCGCAATCTGAGCCTGTGCCTTTTGTAGGGACCACTGGCCCGATAACAGACCACTGTCTTTGTTACTATCACTGTAACCCACCATCACTGACATCGTGCTGGGGCCATCTCCTTGAGGAATAAACTGCCCCTCCGGCGCAGTTTTCAAATAGGAACTTACAATCTCACCACCCCGGTCAAGATCATCACCGGTCTCAAAAAGAGGGCAGGCGGGAATACGGCTTACCCACATGCCATCTTTCCAGTCAGCCATCTGACCTTCACGCGCGAAGAGATGCACGAGTAGGAGATCGGAAACCCTGCGAGTCATACTCACCACGTAAAGTCCATAACACGCATCTCCATAAGTTTGCACATGCCTGCGCAATACCTTGAAGCAATCCATCACTTTGCCAATCTCTGTATCGGAATCCGCTTTCCATGGGCGCCATGGACGCTCATTTCTGAGTTCAGATGACAAAAATTCGATACGCTTTTCCTCACTCCATGATTCATAGTTTTGGGCATCCTTGACTCCGACAATTTCGAGCATTTGCGCTGCCGCTTTGTCATGAAACGGAGAATTCTGACGGATATCCAATGATGCAAGATGGAAGCCAAAGATCTCAACGAGCCGGCGAAGCGGACGAATCACATTGCGCGACGTAGTATACGCCCCCACTGCGCCGAGTGTTTCCTCCATCAGTGTTAAGTCAGCCAGATAGTCCTCGGCCAATAAGTAAGGAGCCCGGTTGGTATCAATGAGCTTTTCGCGCATCAAGTAGCATAAACAACGCCATGGTTCACGCGCATGAATGGCTGCGATCTCTCGCCCATGGCTTCCTTGCCCCTTGCGCAAGGCCAGCACTCGACGGGTCAGGGCATCAGGAACCTGACCAGCCGGGGGTGAAAGGGTTAGAATGTCAGCAGCTTCACGCACTGCTTTTGCATGAATGCGCAGGCTGTGTTTCCTAAGCCTTCGCAGAGTGTCAGCAGTGACCTCGGCAGTAACGAGTGGGTGACCATCACGATCACCACCTACCCAAGTGCCGAACTGCAACTTCGGGTAAGCCGAAGCTTCTCGGAGTGCGGAAACGTCCCAACCGACATCAGCCCAAGCTGCCTCAAGGGAGGCGTCGAGCTTTTTGATCACTGTGGGGAATACATCACGAAGATAATAAATCGTGTGCCGCAACTCGCCTATAATATTCGGTCTCGCTGCATGGATTTCCCCTGTGTGCCACAGTGTCTCCAGTCCCACCTTGATGGATTCCATGATGGTAGGGAGTTTCACCGGGTCATCCAAGCTACGGTCCCAGCGAACAAGGTCCTTGTAGATGGCAAGATGACGCTGACGAACCGTCGGGCGTTTAGCCTCGGTCGGGTGGGCAGTAAGCACAGGGGTGACCTTGACCTCCCTGAGCACTTTGAGAACTTCCTCCTGACTAAAACCCGCTTGCTGGAAATTTGAGATTACCCGACCCCACATTCCGCGCTCTGCAGCCAGACCAAAGTCTCTGCGCCGTCTCTGCCTCACGACACTCGCTGTGCGTTCCTCAACGATATTGAGAATCTCAAAGCAGACCGCTTGCAATTGCGCCATAGTCGCCATGTCATCAGCACTTTCAGGCCGTTTGACCACTTGCTGCTCACGCCAGGGAATGCTGTCCGTATAGTCAATCTCCTCCTTCAGGACCTCGGCAAGAATATCCATTAAAGTGCGCAACCGGCTTTTCAGCTCAATAAATCCCTGCTGTCGATATTGCTGATTAGCCGAAGCGAGATCTGCGCCTGCCGTAAGACCTGAATCTTGAGTATTTTTACTGCTCATTGCGTCTGATAATAGGATATGCTTACGATCTAATACTGACGCCTCAAAGTGTCGAGAACGATCGTATGAACAATGAGTCATCTATTCCCCCATCCATTGCCTTGGGGGTTGTGGAGCTGCCAACGATGATGTAGAAACCAGCAAGTAATGATTTCATTTGCAGAAGAGGCAGGCACCCACCGGATTCCGGGCGAACTGGTGACAGAGATGGAACAAATGTTCTCGACCGAGGGAGGCCTGTCTACTTCACCCGACTTTGAATACCGCCCTCAGCAACAACAAATGGCCATGGCTGTCGCTGAGGCTTTGGATGAGCGCCATGTGCTTTGCGCAGAAGCAGGTACTGGCGTGGGCAAATCACTAGCCTACCTGATCCCAGCAGCAAAATTTGCCATGGAGACAGGAAGGAAAGCCATCATCTCCACACACACCATCAATCTTCAGGAACAACTCATCAAGAAGGATATTCCACTGGCTAATAAGATTCTGGGTGGCGGAGTTCATGCTGCCCTGATGAAGGGCCGCGGCAATTATCTTTGCCCTCTCAGGCTCAGACGCGCCATGGATCAAGCGGGTGACCTTTTTAGTACGAGTGAATCAGAGGAAATGAAGGCGATCTGGGACTGGGCAGAGGGCACCAAAGACGGCACCAAAAGTGATCTCGATTTTATTCCCTCACCCAAAGTCTGGTCGCAAGTGTGCAGTGATGGAGCCGTCTGCACGCAACGAAGCTGTGGAAGAAATGGCAACTGCTTCTACCAGCAAGCACGCAAGGAAATGGAGGCTGCCAATGTGATCGTAGTCAATCACACGCTGTTTTTCTCCCTCTTTGTCATCAATGAACTTCCCGAGGATGATCTTGGATACCTCTTTGCTGATGACTTTGTGATCTTTGATGAGGCTCACACCCTCGAGCATGTAGCAGCCACCCAGTTGGGCCTGCGGCAAAGTCATGCAGGGCTGAAGTTCGAAGTTCAGCGTCTCTATAATCCCAAGAATCGTAAAGGCTTGCTGCGGGCACTGCGTCACTCCGGATCAATGAAAGCTGCCGAGCGGGTATTGGACGCGGCTGATGAATTTTACGAGAGTATCCAACACGAAGTTGAATTTGGCAAATTCAGTAAGGAATACAGGGTTCGCAAGCCGGACTTTGTTGAGAACACGCTTGCTGAGCCTCTTCGCCAACTCTGGACTGAGGTAGAACATGCTGCCGACGGGCTGGAAAACGACTCCCCCGCCAAAGCAGAACTCATGGATGGAGCCAGGCGCATGCGAGATATCCACGCAGGGGTCAGGATCTTCCTCGACCAAGATGAGGAAGACAGTGTTTATTGGGTGCAAAAAGGAGGCCGTGAGGGAGACATGCTCAGCATTCACTCGGCTCCTATCAGTGTAGCTGATCGCCTCAGACGGATGATGTTTGGCTCTGGCCGCACCTGTATTATGACCAGTGCCAAGCTCAGCACAGGAGACAGCGAGCTGGGCTACTTTAAAAAGAGAATTGGAGCGGAAAGTGCCGTTAGCATTAAGATAGGCAGCCCCTTCAATTACCAGGAGCAGATGCAGATCTATGTCATCAAATCCATGCCTGACCCAAGCAGTGATGACTATGAAGAGGCCCTGATTCATTGGATCGGGCGGGTCTTAAAATACACCGAGGGCAAGGCTTTTGTGCTCTTCACCAGTTACCGTCTGATGCGCAAGGTGGCGGATGCGATGGAAGATTTCTTCTATGATCACGACTGGCGTTTACTACTTCAAGGTGATGGCATGGCACGCCATAAAATGATCGAGATTTTCCGTGAGGATACCAACAGTGTTCTTTTTGGCACAGACAGTTTTTGGGCCGGTGTTGATGTCCCCGGAGAGGCTCTCTCCAACGTCATTGTAACCAGACTTCCTTTTGCTGTCCCTGACCACCCTCTGGTTGCTTCCAAACTTGAGGCGATCGAGGCCAAAGGTGGCAATTCATTTGTCGACTATTCCGTTCCTGAGGCTGTCCTGAAGTTGCGCCAAGGCGTGGGGCGACTTATCAGAACCGCGAAAGACAAGGGTTTAGTAGTACTTCTGGATAATCGGGTTGTTACCAAACCTTACGGCAAAACTTTCCTCAGTGCCCTCCCTGATGCACCCATCAAGATCGTCACTGAAAAAGCAGAGTAATCAGGTTTCAGCCCAAATCCTCGATCCGGAACACCACCGGTCTTGAGTTGACGCAACCAAGTGCTTCCACTTTTTTCAGCGTCTCCTTAAGCAGGCCAAAGCGGCAGGTATGGAGCTGGAAGACCATATCCACAAATTCCGCATCAGGCTCGTCGGGATGCACCGGTGAATGCGTACCAGAGATGCCGATACCGGCGTCTGCCAGCAAATTGGCAATTTGAGCCACTACCCCGGGCTCATCATTGACATCAAAGCGCACATAGTAGGGAGTTTCGGTATCATCAATTTCCATGACACTACCCTCTTGCTCGTAGGGAAGAAAACCCCGGTGACCTGCTTCATGCCGCAGACTCAATGCAGCTTCGACAATGTCGGCAACCACGGAAGAAGCGGTTGGATCCTTTCCAGCACCACGTCCGTAAAACAGTGAATCACCCGCAGCATCTCCGCGAACAGCTACGGCATTAAAAACCCCATCGACACTTGAGAGAATGTGACTCTGCGGAATGAATGATGGCTGGGTGCGTATTTCGATCACACCCTGAGCATGCTCCCGCACCACGCAGAGAAGTTTGACAACAAATCCAAGCCGCTTGGCAAAAGCAATATCAATACCGCGCACTCTCTCAATGCCACGAACGTACACTTGCCCGGGATCAACTGTGAATCCGTAGGCCAATGTTGCCAGCAGAATAGCTTTGTGAGCAGCATCCCATCCGTTCACATCCAGAGTGGGGTCAGCTTCGGCATACCCTAGTTGCTGTGCCTCGCCCAGCGCCTCCTCATATCCGAGACCCGCATCTGTCATGCGCTCCAGGATGTAGTTGGAAGTACCGTTGATGATGCCAACCATGGATTGAATGCGGTTACCGACAAACGAATCCTGAACTGTTTTGATGATGGGAATGCCCCCCGCAACTGCTGCCTCAAAATGAATCGGCGTATTGAACTCCCGTGAAAGAGCAAAGAGTTGCTGCCCTCGCTCGGCCAAGAGCGCTTTGTTACCAGTGACCACGGGCTTACCGGCACGGAGTGCTGCTGCCACAATATCAAATGCGGTATCCGTTCCCCCGATGAGTTCCACGACAATGTTTACATCGGGGTCATTGACCACTTCCTGCCAATCCGTGGTGAACTTGTCTTCTGAAACCCCCTCGATTCTAGCCTTGCTCAGATCACGCACGGCTATGCGCACGATTTCTATCTGCACGTTACTGCGGCTGGAAATCAGCTCAGCATTACGCTCCCATGTCTCCCACACGCCCGTACCTACGGTTCCGAATCCTGCGAGTCCTATGCCTAATGATTTCTGTGGATCGTTGCTCATGAGAATATGGGGTGCCTTGACCGCGTCTGTTCTGTATGATGAGAAGGCTATCAAAAAGAGCAAAATGTATCATGGCTAAAATAATCCATATTTTTAAGCTACTCGAATACGTTATTTCTCGGCATCCCGGGGGCAAATCGAGACAACAGACAGATTGACAAACAAGGCCCTCGTATGTGACTACTGTCTCAGTATGACTGATCGCATGGTCCAAATTCCACAGAATCCGCTGGTTGTTGGATCTGTGCAAAGTCTCAATGACCTTGCCTGTTTGCAAGCAGTCGAGCTCCCCGGCCTTTGCGATATACTCGAGATACGCCTTGATGGGATGTTTGAGCATATGGATGCTCTCCAAATCGAGCTTGATCGCTTCAAGGATTTCCCCCTTCTCTTCACAGCTCGATGCGCAAATGAAGGTGGGCTAGCTGAGCTCAGTAGCGACCAGCGTGCTGAACTACTCATGGCTGTCGCGCAGAGAGCCTCCTGGATCGATGTCGAGCTGGCTTCCTACAAAGACATGGAGGATACTTTGCACCAAATCAGATCACTCGGAGTTGGCTTGATTTTGTCCTATCACAATTTCACGGAAACTCCCGAAGCAGGCCAGCTACAAGCTCTAGTGGAGCAAGGCGAAGGTGCAGACATCATCAAAATGGCCGTGCATCATCAGGATGTCAGTGACTTGGTACGGTGTGCGGAGCTCCTACAGAGCAATGACCGTCCCATGTCGATGATGGGCATGGGGCAGCTTGCACCCGTCTCCCGCCTGCTCTACGCGCAACATGGCTCGCTGCTTAATTACGGCTATCTTGGCAATGATGCAACTGCTCCCGGTCAATGGCCAGCGAAGCTACTTCGTGACGCAATCGCCATGCTTGAACCGATTGCTTAGCAAGATTCACTCACCGCTATAGACTTGGACAGGACCCACTCCGGGCCCACCCTGGACACTGCGTAATTTAGTAACGGCTCTCTTAATGGCCTCAACCACAGCACCCACATCCTCTTGCGTGGTGAATATGGACAGGGAAAGACGCAAACTGCTTTTTGCCTGTTTTGCAGAAATGCCCATTGCTGTCTGCACATGGGAAGGCTGTTGTTTACCCGTCATACAAGCACTACCCGCTGAGCATTGAACACCATATTCATCGAGCAAGATCAGAAGCCCTGCGGCCTCACAACCCTCAAAGGAAATATGGCTGGTGTTCGCGGTCCGATGTTCCAAGGAGCCGTTGATTTGAATGTTGTCGATTTCAGCCAATAAACGTCGTTCCAACTGGTCGCGCAGTGTCGCTACCCCGGCGTGCTCATCAGCATCGAGCCGCTTCTTCATCAGCTCAGCAGCTTTTCCGAGAGCCACAATTCCAGCAACGTTCTCCGTGCCACTGCGTCTGCCAGCTTCCTGACCTCCTCCCCGAAGCATCGGTTCAAATTTCAGCCCCTCCCTGATGTAGATGGCCCCAACGCCCTTGGGAGCATGAAACTTGTGACCCGAGATCGAGAGGTAATCCACCGGCACTTCCCTGACATTGACCGGTGTTTTGCCAACCGCTTGTATGGCATCGGTATGAAACGGAACTTTTGCTTCATGGGCTATCTGGCAGGCTTCGGCCACTGGCTGGATGACTCCGGTTTCATTGTTTGCCCACATCACAGATGCCATGAGCGCGTTGCCACCATTGATGGCTTGGGCAAAAGCATCCAGAGACAAACGCCCGTCACCTCCGACTCCTACTTTCTCGACCTCGAGATCATAGCACTGAGACAAGTATTCGGCATGGCGCAGTATGGCACTGTGCTCAATCTGGCTGGTCACTATCTTTTGCTTAGTCTCAGACAAGGATGCCAGAAAAGACAAGACCGCGTTATTGGACTCCGTGCCACAGCCGGTAAAAACTATTTCTGATGGCTTGGCGTGAATCAAGTCCGCCACTTGCTCATGTGCCAATTCGAGGGCCTTGCGCACCAGCTTGGCAGCGCGATACCCGCTCGATGGGTTATACCATTGATCTGTGAGAAATGGCATCATTGCCTCAAGCACCTCCGGGTGAACCCGAGTGGTGGCATTGGAGTCGAGATAAATCACGCGCAACTACTAACCCGCTGATGTTCTGACCGCAAGCCGTGATCTCACATCTGCCTAAAGACTCAGCGGACAAGTCCATCTTTCCAGCACAGGAAACCTTGACCTCGTGCGGTTAAAGGTCTAAAAGCCTGCCACCATTCCTTGCCTTTGAACCGAGCAAACCACCAAGCCCATGACTCGCACATCCATTGAAGCCTGCGCCAAAGCTTTCGTAATCGTCCTTTTTATTCTGTTCCTCTACTCCGCTTACAGGGTAGCAGACATGATCGGCTGGATCTAAGGCCAGCCTAGGATTCCTCAATAATATTGAGCATCTTAATGGTAGCCTGAATAGCGGCTTCTGTCTGATCCGCGTCGAGACCACGGGTCTTGAATTTCTTCCCTTTGAAATCCCACAAGATAGTGGCTTCCACCAGGGCATCGGTGTGCCCGCCCGGCGGAATGTGCACGGAATAATCCTCCAAGGTGGGGTGTTCTTTACCCAGCCTGGCGTAGATACTCCACAGTGCTCGAACAAAAGCATTATACTGGCCATCACCCGTGCTGGTCTCCTGATAAAATTCACCTTTGATACGGAGGCGAACCGTAGCGACAGGATTCAAACCCTGCGCGAGCGAGAGTGAATAGTTCACAACTTCGATGTCCTGTTTTTCGGTATTTTCTCCAAGTACGTCGGCGATGATAAAGGGCAGATCTTCTTTGGTGACACGCTCTTTTTTGTCACCGAGCTCAATAATCCTGTTGGTGACACGCTTCATGTCATCGTTACCAAGACTGATACCAAGCTCTTCAAGATTTTTCTGAATGTTTGCCTTCCCCGATGTCTTACCCAACGCGTATTCACGGGTGCGGCCAAATCGCTCCGGCAGCAGATCATTGTAATAAAGTTTGTCCTTTGAGTCACCATCGGCATGGATACCCGCAGTTTGGGTAAAAACAAATTCGCCTATCACAGGCTTGTTGGCAGGAACTCTTACCCCCGAGTAGGTCTCCACAATACGACTCACCTTGTTGATGGAAGATTCATCGATGTTGGTCGCAAGTTTGAGTTGATCGTGAATCACACCAATGACACTGGATAGCGGTACGTTACCAGCACGCTCACCCATTCCGTTGACAGTGGCATGCACGCCGTGAATCCCGGCTTTGACCGCGCTGTAAACGTTGGCCGCGGCCAGATCATAATCATTGTGCGCGTGGAAATCAAACCTCAGATCAGGGTAGCGATCCACCATCTGGTGACAAAAATCATAGCTTTGATCCGGATTTAAAATACCCAGCGTATCAGGCAACATAAACCGCTTGATCGGTGTATCGGTAAGCCCATCTACCAATGAATAGACATAGTCTGGTGAGTGAATCATGCCGTTTGACCAGTCCTCCAAGTAGATGTTGACATCAACCCCCTGTGAGCTGGCGTAGGCGATGACTTCTCTGATATCCTCGAGGTGCTGCTCAGGTGATTTGCGCAACTGCAACTCAACGTGGCGCTTGGAGCCTTTGGCCAGAAGATTGATCACCTTGCCCCCTGCTTTTGAAATCCAATCCACGGATGTTTTTCCATCCACAAAGCCAAGGACCTCCACCGCATGCAGTAAGTCATTTTTTTCGGCCCACTCGGTGATAGCTTGAACACAATCAAACTCACCTTGGGAAACCCGCGCAGATGCAACTTCAATGCGGTCCACATGAACATTCTGAAGCAGAATTTTGGCCATGCTCAACTTCTCGTAGGCAGAAAAAGACACCCCGGAAGTCTGCTCCCCATCGCGGAGAGTGGTGTCCATGATTTCTATTTGCGTTTCCATGGTAGATCTGTGATTTGTGACGATACCCATCGACGGGGTCTCAGCGCAGCCTACCTAGCTTAGCTAGTAGATCAAAGACAAATACCAGCCATATTACTGCTCGTCCTGGTATGGCAAAATACGCCCAATTTCGACACTTGCGGAAAGCCAATTGAGAAGCTTGTCAAAATCTGCACTGTCACCACGGATCGCCTCGAGAGCGGTCCAATCAATATGAGGTCGTGACTTGGCAATAGCTACCCGGGTGATATCAAGTTTTTCCATCAGTGCCTCGGTTTCACGCGGGTGGGCATTCATGATATTTGACGGTCTTGGCAAATCGTCCAGTGTCTCAGCAGTAAGACCAAAGGTTGTCACACCGATACCAAAGTTTGAGCTCAGTTGCCGCATAGAATCAGCAAGTGCCTCGTCCTCGATAGGAGCAGCGTAGATCAGCTCTCCCCCCTGAGCCCAGACCGAGGCACTCAGGGTCTGGAAGAAATCCTCACGAAAACTGTGGTGTGCGGGTAAAATGCGCAAGCGTGCAGCGTGCAATCTAAATGGTGGCAGGCCAAGCTGGGACTTCAACTTGATCATCGAGCGGGCATGCTCGACCTCGTCTCCATTATCCCAATCAACCATGATCATCTCAGGGAATTTCCAGAGGTTTCCAATCGGGGCATCAGCACCAAATGGCTCCCTGAATGCAAAGGGGAATCTCCCGTTGATTTCACTCCATTTGTTGACAATCGCGCGAAACTTACGCACACGCATCATGGCATGATCCACCTCCTCATGATTACCCTCCATGTCATCAAGACGCCCCTGATACTGGGAGAAGATTTCTTGTGCTGTAGAAAGTGCCGGTGCCGCAGCTGTGCGGCGGTAGTAACCCTGACCCTTCTCCACCTTGGCAATAGGAGATGTCGGATCACATGACATGATTGAAAAATGATACCTCAGCGAGGCGTCCGAGTAATTACCTTCGAGCTTCATGCGTAGCAGACGAATCAACTCAGTTCCTTTGATCGCCTCTTTGGGGTTGGCGGGCAGATATTCGGTTAAAACTTCAGTCAGTTGACGGCGTAGACTCATGATATTGAAAGAATGCAGGTAAAGGAGGCTCTTCACAAAGAGCACATACAGTAGACATCCAATCCGCATGCTTCCAATGGCTCAAGCTTCATTTTGACTTTTTGGACGAAAAATCGCATTTTGTGAATAACTCTGTTGTCCTTGCCGTCTACATGCTTAGATATAGCTCGTTCTCGCCATGCCGACCGCCACTTTAAAACTCATTTCGCCCTTCAAGCTCTGTGCTGTCATCCTGATGATGTGGTGCGGTGTCTCACCCAAAGCTTGCGCGGAGCCCAATGCCGAAAAACTACTCGAAGGCATAAGACTGGGGACCACCCTCCAGCATGGTAAACTTGACGGGTATCTCCGCAAAGACGGTCAACGAACTCCCTTGTCACTTCATTTGCGGGGCGAGGACATCACTTTCCAGTTTTACACAAACAACACCTGGAGTGGTTTTCACATGCAGCTCAAGGAGGGCAAAGCCAAACTCTACGAGACCGAGCAAGGCAAAGCCAAAGCTTTTCCTCCCGGCAAAATTGGTGAGTCAATCATCGGTAGTGATGTCACCTACGAGGATCTTTCCCTGAGGTTCCTCTATTGGAAAGATGCCAAAATAGAAGGAACCGAAAAAATCAAAATGCAGCCCTGCTACAAGCTTCGGTTAATCAACCCTGGTAGCGACGGACATTACAAACTCGTGTATGTCTGGGTTCATCAAAAATACGGTGCCTTGATGCAAGTGGCCGGATATGATGCCCAAGGCAGACTACTAAAGCGCTTCCACGTCACGGAATTGATGACTGTCGATAAAGTCCAGACACTCAAGAAAATGAATGTGGAAACCTACACGCCGGGCACCAACAAGGTTACCGGTATTACTTACCTTGAATTCAAGGATCCCGGCAAAAAAAAGCGGCGCGGCTTATAAACGCTGATATTGCAACCTTGCTGCGCATCAGAGGCTGCCACACGGTGAGATGTTTGTCGGATAGCTCGGCCCATAGACAAACAAAAAATTATTCATTGGGTTTTTGTGATTCTCAATCTAGCATGGCTCTGCCGTATTTCCTATCCCGTCACGAATATGCCTCTCTGGATACCTCCCGTCATTGCGTTTCTTGCAGGTTCGATCCCCTTTGGTCTGATCATCGCCAAGTCCAAAGGCGTAAACATCCGTGATCATGGGTCCGGTAACATTGGCGCCACCAATGTCCTGCGTGTTATTGGTAAACCATATGGTATTGCCTGTTTGATTCTGGACCTGCTCAAAGGACTCGTTCCCGCCATTCTTGGCATCAGCCTGTTCACCTATTCCGGAGAATCTAATCCCATGACACTGCACGCGCTCGAATCCTACGCGGTGGAACTTGATCAGACCAAAGCCCAGATTTTACAAATCCTTACTGCTCTCGCAGCTGTTCTTGGTCACAACTACTCACCTTGGATTGGGTTTAAGGGCGGCAAGGGAATCGCCACTTCAGGTGGTGCACTTATCGCTCTCATGCCAGCCGCCGTTCTCATACTTATCGGCATATGGGTACTTCTTTTCTACACCACCAAATATGTCTCAATCGCTAGCATCGGGGCGGCACTGAGC
>JBDQHQ010000023.1:0-14952 GCA_040264795.1 Akkermansiaceae bacterium
ATATGAATGACCCCGAAAGGTTTCCCCGCCCTGGTAACCTTGTGCTCCACGTGACGAATCATACCGGCAAACTTATAGCGAGTGCGCTTGTCTTTGGTATCCAACTCATCGAGGAACCCGATTTTTTCGAAGTTGCCAGAATCAATCACCCCGCGATACTTGTCCAAGG
Source organism: Akkermansiaceae bacterium (assembly GCA_040264795.1). Taxonomy (GTDB): domain Bacteria; phylum Verrucomicrobiota; class Verrucomicrobiia; order Verrucomicrobiales; family Akkermansiaceae; genus Oceaniferula. The sequence goes on from JBDQHQ010000023.1 coordinate 170, forward strand.
GATGGCCGCTGGTGTAGTAACCCAGCAGATTTTTTTCATCATCCAGGCGCTCATCCTTCGACCACTCCTCGACATCAGAACCGGAATGACCCGCCACCGGCTCACTGGCTGCACCAGCAAAGTCCATCGTATCAAACAGCGATACCTGGCCCTGGGCCCTGTCTCGTTGGGCCGAACTAGCCGACGCAACGACCTGCTCCACTCGCGCAAACATACCGGCGCGTGTTTCACCCGTCCAGTCCATGGCTCCTGACTTGATCAAATTTTCCAGAATACGCTTATTCACACTGCGGGAATCAAGCCTGTTGGAGAAATCGTCCATGCTGGCAAATTGTCCATTTTGCTCACGGTCCCCAATCGCTGTGGCCATGGCCCCTTCACCCACATTTTTGATCGCGGCCAAGCCATAACGAATCGCCATTTTCCCTGAAGGAGTGAGTTCGGGAGCAAAGTGCAATTTGGAATGATTAATATCCGGGGGTAGTATCTCAATATCCATCCGATGACATTCTGATATGAAGACCCCGATTTTATCCGTGTTGTTGAGCTCGTTGGAAAGCAGGGCAGCCATGAACTCAACCGGGTAATTCGCCTTTAAATATGCGGTCCAATAGGAGATGTGACCATAGCAAGCAGAGTGGGACTTGTTAAAACCATAGCCAGCAAAGCCGGCGATCTTGTCGAAAATCTTGTTGGCGAGTGCCGCATCAATATTGTTCGTCGTTTTGCACCCTTCGACAAAAATCTCACGCTGTTTGGCCATTTCCGAGGGCTTCTTCTTACCCATGGCACGCCTCAGAATATCAGCACCACCCAGAGTGTATCCGGCAAGTTGCTTGGCAGCGTTTTGCACCTGCTCCTGGTAAATCATGACTCCATAGGTGTTCCCACAGATCGATTCCAAGAGAGGATGCTCGTAATTTACGGGTTTAAGGCCTTTTTTGACCTCAATCATCTGGTCGATGTAGTCCATGGCCCCTGGTCGGTAGAGTGCCAGCAGATCAATAATATCATCAATTTTCTGAATGCCGTATTTTTTGCAGGTTTCTACCATGCCACCGGATTCAAGCTGAAACACGCCCATGGTTTCCCCCCGGTTAAGCAGCTCCAAGGTTGGCTTGTCATCTAACTCAAGATGGTTGATATCGAACTCGGGGGTATGCTCTCTAATGTGGTTCACCGCATCTTGAATGACTGTCAGGTTCTTGAGGCCCAGGAAGTCCATTTTGAGCAAACCAATCTCAGTGATGGCATTCATGTCACACTGAGTAACCACCTCGCCCTCGTTGCCTCTTGTTAGCGCGCAATGTTCATCCAGATCGCGATCACCAATCACAATACCGGCCGCATGGACACCCGTGTTACGGTTGAGCCCCTCAAGCTTAACCGCGTAGCCCCAAAGCTCCTGCCAGGTGGAACTGTTTTCAATGACGTCGCGCAGTTCTTGTTTTTCGTCATACTCGTCCTGTAATTTGATACCGGGCCTGGTCTCGATCATTTTGGCGAGCATATCGGCATCTCCATAACTAATACCCATGACCCTAGCCACGTCTCGGATCACACTCTTTGCTCCCAGAGTTCCGTAAGTAATGATATGGGAGACAGAACGCTCACCGTATTTTTGCCGAACGTAGTCAATGACCTCGGGGCGACGACTTTGACAAAAATCAATATCCACATCGGGAGGACTAACCCGCTCTGGATTTAGAAATCGCTCAAAGAGCAGCCCAAAGCGTATGGGACAGATATCGGTGATGCCAAGTGTGTAGGCAACCAAGGATCCGGCAGCGGATCCCCGTCCGGGACCAACCGGAATGTTGTGATCACGGCTCCACTGAATGAAGTCAGCTGTGATCAGGAAGTATGAGGCAAAACCGAGATCATTGATCGTCTCAATTTCATAATCAAGGCGATCCTTGAGAAGCTTGTTTATTTCCTCAACAGAGCGGCTCTCCTGCTCGGCAAGTTGCTCGATTTTTTCTGCGGAGTAATGTGATTCCAAACCCTCGAAGCAGGCTTTGCGAAAGTATTCCTCGCGGGGACTTCCATCAGGAGAGTCAAATTGAGGGTATTTTTCCGAACTAGTGGGGTCGAGCTTGAGCTCCACGTTGCACTTGTCCGCTATTTCCAAGCTTGCATCACAGGCACCAGGATATTCAGCAAAAAGCGCGTTCATTTCCTCCCCTGATTTGAAGTAATGATCGGCAGGATAGCTTTTTCTGTTTTCGTCCAATAAAAGCCTTCCCTCACCTATGCAGAGCAACACGTCCTGAGCCTCAGCATCATCCTCACCAAGAAAATGGACATCGTTGGTGGCAACCATCTTCAAACCAAGCTCCTCAGCAAAATGCTTGAGCTGCTGGTTGATGACCTGCTGAATTTCAAGACCTTGATCATTGAGCTCGAGATAAAAATCCTCTTTCCCAAAAATTTGGCTCAAGGCCTCGATTTCCTTGCGCGCAGAGTCAACATCGTTGCGATGGAGCCATTCATTGACCGCACCATGAATACATCCGCTCAGGCAAATGAGCCCCTCGGCATACTCGGCTAAATGCTCTCGATCAACTCTCGGCTCCCCGAGGTAATCCCCCTCGAGATGGCCGATTGAGACAAGCTTGACGAGATTTTTCCAACCGGTCTCGTTTTTAGCGAGAAGTGTCAGATGCGTTGAGTTTTTGCGCCCTGGCACTTCTTTTTTATCATGCAAGGATGCCGGAGCCAGATAGATTTCACAGCCAAGGATCGGCTTCACTCCGGCTGCCACCGCATTTTGATAAAACTCAACGGCCGCATAGAGGTTGCCATGATCTGTTATCGCCACGGCGGGCATTCCCAGCTCTGCTGCACGTGCAACAAGCTCCTTGGTCTTCACCGTGGAATCCAGAGTCGAGTACTCAGTGTGGACATGCAGATGAACAAAGGAGGTGGAGGACATGATGGACAATATGAGTTTGAGTCTAGTGAGCGGGTTCCAGTTGGCAATTCATGAGTGCACAGATATGAATATTTTTTGATGCAGTCCTTGTTCAAAACCTAGCTTAGATACAACAAGATACGTTGACATTGTGTTTTAAAGATGCAAATTATTAATCCGAACTAACAAGTAGGTGTTTTCAACCAATGGCCGATACTGACACCATTTCCTTTCATTGCCCTTCGTGCAGCTGTAAACTCAATGTTCCTGCGGCCATGAGTGGTGCGAGCGGCCCCTGCCCGAATTGTAGTAATACGATCACAGCGCCTGAGCAAAAACAAAAAGTTCAGGAGGTCAAGGTGGTCGCTGAGCATATTTCAAGTGATCAGATACGAGCTGCGGCTCAATTGATAAGGGGCTCTACCCAGGCTCGGAAACAAGTCGAAGAACCAGCCCCGAAACCAATTCCGGCAACCCAAGCGGCTCCTCAGGAAATTGAGCCCGAGATTCAATATCGCCAATTTCAAACAACGATTGCGAGCCCGGAGCTGATTCGCAAAGACAATCACAGCGCTCGCAAATTCAGCTTATTGAACATTTTGCTCCCAACTACCTTTGCTGCAGCTGCCCTTGTTCTGGTTGCGGCGCTATTGCATGCAGTGGGTATGATCAATGTTTTCGATGTTCAACCATCTCTTAGCCAGAGTAGCAATAAGGGCCCTGCCAAGACCCTCAATGATAACCCTGACCCATTGGCGACACAATCGACTCCTTCCACGCTCAATCCTAATACCAAAATCGAATCAGCATCTCCTTCAGAATCAGCCACTAGTGGGGTCGTGGATTCCGAATCATCCCCTAGTAGCACAGAACAATCTGAGATGAATCCAGAGCCTGATTCTACAGTAACGCTCACCACGGAGAATGCTTCAGCAGATCATCAAGCAAGTGCCACAGTAACCACTGACTCGAAAAGCCCATCCTCGCCGCCGACTAAAAAACCGAAGAAGAAGATAAACCCTGTGATGGCCAACATCATGGAAAAAGGCGAATTCCCGGAACTCAAACTCTCTCCATCTGCTCCAGCCCAAATAGAAACCGAGCTGCCAGAGACCAAGCCGGTCCCTGTCCGAAAAGCTGGTTATTTTGCGAAACGCAATCTCGAGGAATTTCTCGAGGCCAAGACCCTGAACGATAGGCTGCCATATATCCCCGAAGATCAGAGGTCGCCCGCCAGGTGGCAAAACAGCAGCCTTGAGAAGCCCTTCAAACCAGTTAAATCGATTCTTTTGCTCGAGACGAGTGCTGGCGAGGAAAAAAACATGATCAAACACCTCTACATGGTGAAATTTGAAGACTCCACAGAAGCAAAAGAACGTCTGAATCTTATTGTCTTACTTGAAGAGCGCACAGGCAAGCACCCACCACTGATCAAAGTTGATGCTTTTCTAAAGCACTATGACAAGATGCTCAGTAAATACGCAAGCCAGCCAAACAATGCATATGCCACTTTCCCCTGTTATGCAGAAACACAGACCTCTGATTTCATCGAAGATTTGCCTCAAGAAATAGGGAGTTCAATGGTTCGATTCGTGATCAAAACCCATCCGTATTATCCGGCCAAGTTCGATGCCTATCTGGATATGAATTCCCCACTCATGGCACATGTTGGCAACGGCAAGGACCTACCCTACACGATATCAAAACGCTGCGTCCTCTCGTTCGAATGGAACACCTCCAACCCTGAGCACCCCTACATTGAGGTTGCTGACATCGTCAAGAGCAGCGGGTGGTAGCTCTGCGTTGTAGCCTGCCACCTTCAGACCAAGCCGATCATTGGCTCTACGGCCTCGCCCCCTGTCTGCGCACGCAGACAAAGGCCATTTGCCTGCGGTATCGCGGTATCCCCGAGTCCGTAGTAAGCTTGATCATACCAAATGCCGGCACACTCACATCCTTGGGTGTAACCACGAGCTCGTATTCCCGACCCTCCTTGATGGTATTGAGTTCATATTCAAAATTCTTATTGGTAGCGCTGTGCTCAAGGATGTGTATTGGCTCAACATGGTTGACTTTCAGATTGATGACTTGAGGCTGACTCTTTCCATGCTGCTCCCAGAAAACAGTCTTCGGGTTAACCTCAAAAAAGACCGGAATGTCCAACACAACAGAGAGAACCGATGAGGGTTTTTCGTCATCATCCTCAGTCGTCCACAACAGCACTGTCTTCTCCACCAGTCCGGAAAAAGTACCCAGTTCGAAAGTCACTCTGATTTCTCCGCTCTCACCTGGCTTGTAGGTCAGCTTACCTCCCTTGATCTTGGCACTCAGACAAGAACAGGCGGAATCGTAGCGTTTGATCGTGATCGTGCGGTCGGTCTCATTTGAAAATTGATAAGGTACCAGCACTGACTTTGCGTCGGGAGCCACGCTCATCTCGATGCGGTTCTTGGCAAAAGTCAGTCCATCTGCCCCCCAAAGATTCTGGGAAGCACTCAATAGCCATACTGAGCATATCATCACCATGATGGAGTGCGTGGGCAGGTTAAGATTATTCATCGGTTTACACATTATTTGCCTGCCAGCTCAACAGCGATAATCATTCTGCAACCCCTCCAGCGTGGACCTAAAATCAGCAATGGCTTGCCGGCATAGAGCACTGGATTCATTTGCATGATTTTTTGCCGGTGCTGCCAAAATTCAAAATCAAGACGCAGACCACCGTCAGCAGATTGCCCTCGTGATTCATAGCTCAGAAGAATCTCGTCTGAGGGTTTGATGGGAGCGAGCCAATTCTCATAGCTACGAAAAACCGGTTGAATATCCGCCCCAAGTTTGCGGTAGTGGGTGAATTTCATTTGCTTGATATTGCTCAGAGCTGCGGTGGTCTTTTGATCAACCACTGCATACTTCTCAGCCCACTCTCCCAGCTCACTATCACTGCCTATGTAAAGTGTCGCCTTGATTTTGCCGACAACTTCTTTGCCCTTGTCCGTATTGCCTTCGACGTCTGCAGATGTGTAGAATGCAGTGGCAAGTATGGCTGCAATGGTATGAAATACCCTAGGTTTGATCATCTTATTGACTGGCTGGTGAATTTGTAACGATGCGTCGGAAAGGAACACAGAAATCAGAAAATCATACCTGCGTTCACCATGGCAATATCAGAGCTTTGCTCCGCTCTTGGGTAGGGCTCACCGGCAATTTCAAGCTCATCTGGAATATCGTCAAGGCCTTCCAAAACAATCACCGTTGCCCCGTTATCCGTGGTGCTGAATACGTTGGCTTTGATATCACCATCCGGCGTATAAATCATCGGCTTTGTGGGCATCATAGCCATGGGGGCAAGCGTTTGAGGCTTATCATTGACCTGCATTCCCAGGTAAAAACACAATGCCATTGCCGCAGCTGCGCTTGGCAGTGCCAGCCATTTATTATTCAGCAGCCAGGCCATCCATTGTTTACCCTGCTGGGCTGGGTGTTTTTTTGCAGCTAACTGGTCATTTTCAATCGCCCGTAGAATACGCTGGTTAAAAAAGTCACCATAGGGAGGCTCCACACTTGCTGGAATATTGGCACGGATATCGGAGCGCATCGCTTGCACGGCATCATACTCTGCTTGGAACTCAGGATGATCCTGTGCCCATGATTCCATCCGTGCAAGCTCATCACCTTCGAGCTCATCATCCATCCACCGAGTAAGTTGCTCTTCACTGGGGGCTTGATTGTCGTGTTTTTTCATATCTTGTTTTGCTTTGATGGTTCAAATCTCTGATTTGAGATATCCCTGTAATTTTTGACGCGCATAGTAAAGTCTGCTCATTACCGTACCCATTGAGCTGCCGATAATATCTGCAATTTCCTTGTAGTCGAGACCCTGCACTTCGCGAAGCACAATGACCTCGCGGTGTTCATCAGAAAGCTTACCCAGAGCATTGTTGATACGCTCCTGAAGCTCGCTCTGTTCAAGGGCCTGATCAGGCCGTTGGTCATGCTTCGGGGCTGTCAGTGCACCGGGTTCTATCCTACTTGCATCAAATATCTCGTCATTGAGCTCACCGTCACCTTGGATACGCCGTTTGCGCAACCAGTCGTAAACTACATTGTGACTGATGCGGAAGAGCCAGGTAGAAAAGCGAGCACGAGATTCAAATTGAGGAAGCGCTCTCCATGCCTTGATAAATGCCTCTTGTGAGAGATCCCAGGCATCAGCATCGTTTTTAACCATATTGTAGATCATGGCGTAAATTCTTCCTCGGTGTTTGCTGACCAGCTGATCAAATGCGCGTGTATTGCCGTTTCTAGCCTGTTCAACCCACTGCGCGTCCTCCTCCGGGCTGTCTTTGTTCTGGTCTGTTGTTTCATTCGGCTCTTTTCCGGGTTGTGTTGATGATGGCGTTGGTTGATTTGCTGACCCTTGCTGCAAGTCACGCCCGGCACTCTCATTGCCCTCCATGGCAAATGCACACAGGGAACCTACACCGGGCAGAGGGCTCAGAGAAAGAGGTCCTCCCGCTAATTTTGACGCCATGTATGCAAAAATATTCATTGAATCAGCCAAAATATCATTCTTTGGCATGTTACATGATTAACATGACCAAGAATGAGTCTTAAAGCCTGGTTTTGCAAGGCAGGGTTTTTGTTGCTGGCCCCTCATCTGCAACTAGCCAGATAACTTACCGAAAAAAATACCGTCAGCGGGCGCTTTTCCTTTCGCATTTTTCGATGGCCAGTCTACGATGAATTCCAGTGATGCAATGCGAACACTGTGACAACAAGGCTACCGTCTTTTATACCCAGATTATTGACGGCATCAGCAAGAAAACCAAGCTCTGCGAGTCCTGTGCCAATCAAAAGGGCATCACAGACCCTGAGGGCTTTCTTTTGGAAGACCAGGAAGTCAACCCGCATGGTCATGCATCTGCTCCCAAGGCGGCACCCAAAGTCGACACCCCCATGAGCAAACAAGCCAACCGCTGCTGTCCCGGTTGCGGCTTTGCCTTCGATGATCTAAAAAAAACCGGCAGACTCGGTTGTAGTGAATGCTATGATTATTTCCGCGAGGAAATTAAGCATAACCTTGGTGGCATGCACAAGGGAACCACCCACACAGGCCGAGTCCCTGAGGGACTGTTAAAAGCATACGAAGAACGACAAGAGCTCCAAAAACTGCAGCATATGCTCGACGAGGCTGTGAACGCGGAAGACTATGAGAAAGCAGCTGCCCTGCGCGACGAGATCAGCAAAATCTCGGAACAAGAAACCTCAGCACCAGAACAGCCAAGCCAGCCATGATGAGATTTTCCACCCTCATGAAACACCCTGCCGACTGGATGACAGGCGTGGATACGGATAGTGCCATCGTTCTCACCAGCCGCATCCGGCTCGCACGCAACATCACTGGTGCTCCCTTTCCTGGCTGGGCACGTAAGGATGAGCGCATTGATGTTCTCCCCGGGCTGCGCGAAAAGGTCGAAGCTTTGCCCGAGATGAAAGATGCTTTCTCGCACCAGCTGAGTGAACTTTCCTCGGTACAAAAACAAGTTCTTGTTGAGCGCCATCTCATCAGCCGGGAACAAGCTGCCCGTAGTGAGGGCAGTGCCATCGTGGTCAACCGTAACCAAACCCTCAGTGTGATGATCAATGAGGAAGACCACCTGCGCCTCCAATCCATATGCTCGGGCCTCCACCTGCGTGAGGCATATCGATTAATCGCCGATGTTGACAAAGAGCTTGAGCAATTGCTCCCCTACGCCTTCGACTACGAGCTCGGTTATCTGACCGCCTGCCCTACCAACTTGGGAACCGGCCTGCGTGCCTCCGCCATGCTTCATCTACCCGGTCTTGTAATCAGTGATCATATCGGCCAGGTCATCCAGGCCGTTGGTAAATTAGGCCTTGCTGTCAGAGGCATTTTTGGCGAGGGAACCGAGTCACTTGGTCATCTCTTCCAGGTCTCCAACCAGTCAACACTGGGAGAGTCCGAGGAAGACATACTCGACAGACTTGAGCGCGTTATTGGGAGAGTCAGGGAACAAGAGCGTCATGCGCGGGGAAAGCTCCTCGATGAAGATCCGCAAATGCTGGCTGATAAAATTTCGCGCGCCTACGGCCAGCTCAAATACGCCTACGTCATTGATTCCAAAGAGGCGCTGACATACCTGTCATTAATCCGTTTAGGCAGTGACATGGGCTGTTTCCCAAAGGAGACCACCAAACTTTGCGACTCTTTACTGATGGACATCGAGCCCGCCCATCTCCAGCATAGAGCAGAACGCAAGCTCAGCCCGGAAGAAAGGGATACCATGCGTGCGGAAATTATCCGTAGTAGGTTGCAAAATCTTTCCTCCCCTGTTATAAATTTCATAACTCATTAACCTGACACCCACCTGTCAATACAATCATAGCCCATTGCCGCATACGCAACCGCACCAACCATGAATAATTTTACTCCACGCGCCCAACAAGTTCTCGCATTGGCACGCAAAGAAGCAGACCGCTTCAACCACAATTATGTGGGCACTGAGCATATTCTGCTCGGTCTTATCAAGCTGGGGCAGGGAGTTGCGGTCAGTGTGTTGCAAAATATGGGTCTGGATCTCGAGACTGTGCGCATTGAAGTTGAAAAACAGGTCGGCTCCGGTCCGGAAAATAGCATTTCAGGGAACATCCCATACACTCCAAGGGTTAAAAAAGTTCTCTCACTATCCAACAAGGAGGCAGAACAGCTTGATCACTCATACGTGGGGACCGAGCACATTTTGTTGGGATTGCTGCGTGAGGGTGAGGGTGTCGCTGCCCGTGTATTGACCAGCCTTAATATCGATATCAACCAAACACGTCAGGAAATCCTGGCTGAAATCGATCCCAACTTTAATCCGGACGACCTTGGTGACGAGTTTGAAGAATTCGAGGATGAGGACGAAAATGAGCTGCAGGGGGAAAATGAGGGCAAGAGCAAAAATCCTGCACTCAAAGCATTTGGCCGTGACCTCACCAAACTGGCCAGAAAGGATAAGCTCGATCCTGTCATTGGGCGAGCATCGGAAATCGAACGAGTCATCCAAATCCTTTGTCGCCGTACTAAAAACAACCCGGTTCTGATCGGTGAGGCGGGTGTTGGAAAAACCGCCATCGTCGAGGGCCTTGCCCAGGAAATTGCCAGCGGCAATGTACCCGAGTTGCTGCGCGACCGCCATGTTGTCACTCTCGACCTGGCACTAATGGTAGCTGGCACTAAATACCGTGGCCAATTTGAAGAGCGCATCAAAGCTGTTATGGATGAGATCCGCAAAGCGGGTAACATCATCCTCTTCATTGACGAGCTCCACACCATCGTTGGCGCTGGCTCGGCAGAGGGCGCCATGGACGCATCCAATATCATCAAGCCTGCCTTGTCCCGCTCTGAGCTCCAATGTGTGGGCGCGACTACCATGAACGAGTATCGCAAGTTCATCGAGAAAGACTCCGCTCTGGAACGCCGCTTCCAAAAGGTCAAAGTTGAGGAGCCCTCACAAGAAGATGCCATTGCCATCCTTGAAGGACTTCAGTTCAAGTATGAGGAGCACCATAAAGCCAAATACACTCCTGAGGCAATCAATGCTGCGGTGAAGCTCTCATCCCGCTATCTCTCCGACCGCTACCTTCCTGACAAGGCGATTGACGTGCTCGATGAAGCCGGATCACGTGCGCGCATTGGTCAGATGACCCGGCCACCGGAACTCAAGGAGCTTGAGGCAAAAATCGAGGAAATTCAGGAGGACAAGGTTGCGGCCATCAATGACCAGAACTTTGAAAAAGCCGCCTCCATGCGTGATGCTGAAAAGCAGGCAAAGAAAGAGCTCGAGGACATCGTCGCCACCTGGAAAGCGGAGAGTGAGGAAACCATCGTTGAGGTTGGCGAAGATGAAATCATGGCTGTGATTTCAAAGTGGACCGGCGTGCCGCTGCAGCGCATGGAACAGAAAGAGGCCGAGAAATTGCTCAAGATGGAGGACGAGCTCAAGGGCAACGTCATTGGCCAGGATACCGCGGTAACGACCATCTCCAAAGCCCTGCGCCGCTCACGTGCTGATCTCAAGGATCCCCGCCGTCCGATCGGCTCATTCCTCTTCCTCGGACCCACTGGTGTGGGTAAGACCTACCTCGCTCGCAACCTTGCCGAGTTCATGTTCGGTGATCCGGAGTCACTGATCCAGATCGACATGTCCGAGTACATGGAGAAGTTCTCCACCTCCCGGCTGATTGGCTCACCTCCCGGTTACGTTGGCTACGAGGAGGGCGGTCAGCTCTCAGAAGCTGTCAGACGCAGACCTTACTCCGTAGTTCTCTTTGACGAAATCGAGAAAGCTCACCCTGATGTCATGAACCTTTTGCTCCAGATTCTGGAAGAAGGAATGGTGACTGACTCCTTTGGGCGTAAAATTGACTTCCGCAACACCATCATCATTCTCACCTCAAACGTCGGAGCATCCAGCATCAAACGCCAGACCTCCCTCGGCTTCGGAGCCATGCAAGAAGACGATGCTGATTTCGACGGCATGAAGGAAAAAATCCTCGAGGAAGCTAAAAAACAATTCAAACCTGAATTCCTCAACCGGCTCGACGACGTGGTTGTCTTCCACATGCTGGAGAAAAAAGCACTCAATGTCATTGTCGACCTGGAAAGCAAAAAGCTCATCGAGCGACTGCAGGAAAAAGAGATTACGCTCAAGCTGGACAAAGCTTCACGTGAATTCCTGATGGAAAAAGGCTATGACCCCAACTACGGAGCACGGCCGATGCGTCGCGCCGTGGAGCGCTACCTTGAAGATCCTCTTGCAGAGTCCCTGCTTCGCGCAGACATCAAGGCGGGTGACACCGTTAAAGTATCACGCAAAAAGGATGCCGAGGAACTCACCTTCAAACCGGTAAAGTCAACCGGCAAAGGTAAAGCCAAAGCCTAGACCAAAATTTGAACCGGCGTCTGTAGCAGCTCACGCGGTGATTGCTCAGGGAGCAAATCTAAAGCCCGGCCTCATTCAAGTAGAGCTACCTCGTCGCAGCATCATTAAGTGCCCCACCGGCACTTTGGATATCACGGCCGAATCCGGCGACTGTGTTGCATGAGGTGAGTGCCATGGCGGCAAGACCTAGGAGTGCGAGTATAATTTTAGTAGCTTTATTCATAATGATCGTGAGTTGGTGTGTCTGGTAATTTCTGTTGATCCGAAACCTGTGACAGATTAATTCCATTGGCCATGGATGCCAATCATTTTTCATGCACAACTTGACGCGAGGCACGAGCCGATTCAGAAAGGGACATGATCAAATTCCTGCACACACGTATCCGTGTTTCCGACCCACAGGCGAGCATCGCATTCTACCAAAAACTCGGCTTTGAATTGGGCGAACAAAAAACATCCCCACAGGGCAACCAGCTCGCGTTCCTCCACCTGCCGGGAAACGACCACTTTCTCGAGCTCACCTATTCACCGGATTTTGAGGTTACCTTCCCCGAGGATCTGATGCACACCGCGGTGGGTGTTGAGGACATCATCAGCTACTGCGATCAACTCGAGCAGGACGGAATCGAAATATGGCCCGGGCAATGGCGGGAAAAATTCTCATCTGGTGAGCGAAAAATGGCATTTGTGACCGATCCTGACGGCTATGAGGTCGAAATTCTGGAACGCTAAGACAGGCAGCCAGCTGGTGCTCATATCTCAAACTCGCCATCTTCGATCAAACCGAGTAGCCCGGGTGATTGCTCCAGCATGGGGTCTTTCTCAAGAACACTCTCAGCAAGTGCCCGAGCCTCGCGGATAAGCTCTGTATCTGCCAGGAATTCGACAAAGCGCAAGTCCGCCAAACCGCTCTGGGCGGTTCCTAGTAGGTCGCCCGGTCCGCGCAGGCGAAGGTCTGCTTCTGCAATCTTGAACCCATCGGTTGTGTCGGCCAGAACTTGCAACTTCTCCATCGCATCAGGTGACTTTCCATCTGTGGTGAGAATGCAGTAACTTTTGAACTCACCTCTGCCAATTCTCCCTCGGAGCTGGTGCAGCTGTGCCAGCCCGAATCGTTCCGCATTGTAGATGACCATGATATTGGCATTGGGCACATCCACTCCCACCTCAATCACAGTCGTAGCCACCAACGCCTCAAGCTCACCATCTCGAAATGAGGTCATCACCTCTTCCTTCTGCTGAGCTGGTATTTTACCGTGCAGCAAGCCCACCTTAAAAGGGGCAAGGCGCTTTACCCACTTGTCATATGCCACGGTGGCCGCTTCCGCCTTGAGGGCATCACTTTCTTCCACCAGAGGATAGACCAAATAGGCCTGCCTCCCTTCGTTAAGATGCCCTTTGAGAAACTTGGTAATATCCCCCACCTTGGGATTTTTACGCAGTGCTGTGACAACCTCCCCCCTGCCGGCTGGCCGCTCATCAAGAATAGACACATCAAGATCCCCATAGAGAGTCAGAGTCAGTGTGCGGGGAATCGGTGTCGCGGTCATCACTAAAACGTCCGGCATGACCCCCTGCCTCACCAGCAGAGCCCGTTGCCCGACTCCAAACTTATGTTGTTCATCAATGACAACCAAACCCAGATCACTGAACTCCGCACCCTCATAGAGCAGGGCATGGGTGCCGATGATGATCTGCGCTTCACCGTCGAGCTCCAGATAACTTCCCTCCCTACGAGAGCCTGTTATCAGGGAGACTCTGATTCCCAGAGGCTCGAGCCACTGACAAAAGGTCAGGTAATGTTGCTCCGCAAGGATCTGGGTAGGGGCCATCAATGCTGCCTGCGCACCCGAGTCCACGGCCAATAACATGGCACACATCGCCACAAAGGTCTTCCCCGAGCCGACATCACCCTGAAGAAGGCGGCTCATCGGATGCGGCAAGCGCATGTCATGAATGATTTCTCTGACGCTGCGCTTTTGTGCATCGGTCAGGTCAAATGGCAGGCTGTTGTAAAACTCGGTTAATAATACCGTTTTTTTACCCAATACCCTGCCCTCATGCTCATGATGACGTGCACGCTTCCAGACAACATTAAGCTGAAGGGCAAAAAACTCCTCGAGTGCAAAGTGGCGCTTCGCTGCCTGGGCTTGCTCGATACTGTCTGGAAAATGAACCTCCTGCAACGCCTCACTCCTCGGATAACTTGGATCCACGTCATAGACAGGCGCCAGACTGGCAAGGTCCATATTGGCCAGTAAATCGTGTATGTGCTCACGCTGTCGCCTTTGGGCAACACCACTAACTCCTTTGTAAATGGGAACAATCCTCTCCAGGTGCACAGAGTCGTGATCATCTCCGACGATCTCAAAATCAGGATGATCAATAATGATTCTGCCCTGACTTTCCTTGGGCTTGCCGTAGAGGATCACCTCATGCCCTGCTGCCAGCATGTTTTTCATCCATGGCATGTTAAACCATCTGCAGGTGATTTTACTCGTTGCCAGTGCCTCCTCGGCTGCCTCAATCAGAATCGCCTCGTAAAACTGCCTGCGTCCGCCAAGCCTCTTTACCTGAGTATCGATGACCGTTCCTCTCAAGCAGCAGTAGCCACTGCCGGCTTGGGTGGGAAACTGATCAAAACGCCGCCGGTCCTCGTAGCGCTTTGGAAACCGGCTGAGCAAATCTCCAACACGCTCAATACCCCCTGAGTGGTAGGCCAGCACGTCCTTTTCGGTGATGAATTCCACCGAGGACAAGGGATCACTTGCGCGGTATTGGCCCATGATGATGAATGCGGTCTAAGCCTGATTTGGCCTTACATCCTGAATGATCAGCTGCAGGCTTGTTCTACCCCTGAAGGTGTTGCGGTTAATGGTATATGCAATGTCCCATGGCTTCTGCCAATCGGGCAGCTCGCGCTG